>CASEEB010000233.1 GCA_949286815.1 uncultured Eubacteriales bacterium
TGAAAGACTTGCTGAGAAGGAAGCCGAATGCGCTTTGCTCAGAGGAGAGAAAAAGGCGAAAGATGATGAATTGGCTAAAACTCGCGAGGAGAACAACAAGTATCTTGAGGAATATGTGGCGGTAAAGCTCTTTAAGGACAACGACAGGTATCATGACGACGTATATGTGGCGGTGAACGGAAAGAACTGTATAATAAAGAGGGGAGAATGGGTCAGAATAAAAAGAAAGTTTGCCCTGGTGCTTGACCAGTCGGAAATTCAGGATATGAAAACCGCAGAGATGATTGAAACCGAGCAGAGGAAATTTTTTGAGGAGAGCGAAAACAAAGACGGATTAAATTGCGGTTGATTCGGAGATAATTATATATCGGATCAATAACCGATAAATTTGCGTCAATTCTGAATTATTATGGATAATATGTTTAACAAAGAGCTATGCGCGGAAAGGCATGACAGAATAGACGAAGAGCTTTTGCGCCATAATGATAAAATCGACAGCCTTGAAAAATGTACCATTAAGCTTACGCAAATGATAGACCGTCATGAGGAACAATGCGGCGAATACGAAACAAGGCTTAAAATGCTTGAGAACAAACCTTTGGATGTTTTCACGAAAATAATGAGTTATCTTTTGAGCACGGGGTGCGGGGCTTTGGCGGCGTGGCTTGTTCAGAGATTTTTGGGATAAATGCGGAATTTTTTACTATTTTGTATTGTTGAAGATAGCGGTACTTTGAAATGCAATTAAAATTTTTATGAAAAAATATTTTTAAGATTTTATAAAGTCGCTTGACAAGATGAAATAATAGTGGTATAATTTACGCCGAGGGAAAATATTTCCCGGTTTTGGTTTTACATAACTATAACCTAAGCGCGGATGTCCCCGCCTCAAAAGGCGGCGGTGACGGGACTTTGCCCCTCCTTGAATCTCCCACTGAAACCCTGAAGAGCAACGGCTCCCTGCGCAGGTTGCAATCTGTCGCGAGCTCTGCTCCTTGCAAGCAAAGCAGGAGCGTTGCTCCGATTTAAAAATAACGGAGGAAGTTTATATGACCAAATCAAAGAAAATTATACTTTCGGTTGTCGTCGGCACGGTACTTACGGTATTGGCATTCTATTTTACATTGCCCGCCATAAATATTCACGACGAAAGCTTTTGGATTTTTCTGACTTTTGTTATAGCGTTTTACTCCTTTCCGTTTTTGTTTATCAAAAACGAGGGGGGAAGCGGTTCCGCCAGAGATGGCGTGCCGGGTGGCCATGGTTTTAAAAGTTTTAAAATTTCAAAGCTTCCGATTATCCTTATTTTAGCGCCTATAGCGATTCTGATCGTGGGTGGATTTTTGTCATCCGAGCTTTTCAACGCGAAAAAATACGCGGCTGTAATTGATGTGCAGGAAGCGGTTTTTGAGGAGGACATGAAAGAGACCGACGAGGTCACAAATATCGCGCTTATGGACAGTGAATCGGCTAAGATTATAGGCAACAGGACACTCGGTTCGCTTTCCGATGTGGTTTCACAGTATGAAATAAGCGATTCCTATACTCAGATAAACTACAAGGGCACTCCCAAAAAGGTTGCCAATCTGGAATACGCCGATTTTTTCAAATGGGTGTCCAACAGGGACAGCGGAGTGCCGGGATATGTAATGGTTGACCCGGTAAATAATTCCGCCGAATATATAAAACTCGACAAACCGCTGAGATATGTCAATTCCGGTTACTTTAACGACAATCTTATACGCAAGCTGAGATTTTTGTATCCCACAAAAATCTTTGATAACATCAGTTATGAGATCGACGAGAACGGAGACCCTTACTATATTGTTTCATGTCTTGACGCCAATGTAATGCTTTTCGGGGCTATGGATGTAAAAGAGGTCATTATATTTGATCCGTGCACCGGCGAAAGTCAGCTTTATGAAGTCGGCGATGTTCCCGCGTGGGTGGATATAGTTTATTCGGGAGACCTTGCTACCGAAAAGTATAACTGGAAGGGAATGCTTTCCGGCGGATTCTTCAACAGCATTATAGGTCAGAAGAATTGCAGACAGACTACGGATGACTACGGTTTCATAGTTATAGAGGATGATGTCTGGTACTTTACCGGTGTTACCTCGATTACAAGCGATGAGTCCAATATAGGATTTATTACGACAAACGCGCGTACCGGAGAGTATAAATATTATCCGGTAGTCGGAGCGGAAGAGTATTCCGCGATGAAATCGGCGGAGGGACAGGTACAGGAAAAAAGGTATGTGGCTTCCTTCCCGTCGCTGATAAATGTTTCCGGACAGGCGACATATATCATGGTATTGAAGGACTCGGGCGGACTTGTAAGACTGTACGCGCTTGTAAATGTTGAAAACTACAGTATCGTCGCTACCGGGGAGACTCAGGCGCAGGCAATGGCCGAATACAAAAGACTATTGGCGTCAAACGGAATCGTACAGGAGGAGCCGGAGCCCGAAGAGGATTTCGCCGAATCTGAATTTACGGTGCTTTCGGTAAGGGACGTGGTTATTGACGGAAACAGCTTCGTCTATATAGAAGGCGATGACGGGGTTGTTTACAAGGGAAGCATATCGGAAAACGAAAGTCTGATATTTATAGGAGTGGGCGACAGATTAAAGGCGGAATACTCGGATACGGATATCGCGAATATACGCAAAATAGAAAGCTTTACTTTTGTAGAAGCTGCCGGTTAAGCGCGTGATCGCGCCGCCGTAAAAACAGTATAAGAAATTGAAAAAATGGCTGTTCTCAACGTTTTTGCGTTTTGAGCAGCCATTGTTTTAATTTTGTGGAGAAGGCAATTTCAGTCGTCAAAGTCAAAGACAATTTTCTCGCCGTCAATTTTGAGCCTGGCGGAAAATTGTTTGCCGTTTTTTGAAATAAAGCCCTGGATTTTTGAAGTTCTGCCTTCGGAAAGCAGAAGCTTCGCGTTTGATATTGATACGGCGCGACCGCATAAGAAGCAGGGCACCCTGAATTTGCAGCCGTCTTTGTACCCGGTGCACCCGTAACTGAATTTACCCTTTATTACATCCCTTCCGCATACGGGACATTTACCTACGAGGTCTTTGTAAAATCCCGTATCCGTATCAGTTTCGGGTGTGGTTTCCTTTTTCTCAAACACCTCGGAAATTTCACGCTTTGCGAGTTCTATGCTTTCGGATATTGTCATATCCCGCCGGTAAACCTTTTTCAGCGCCTGCCCGACAAGGCTGGTCTTGTATTTGTCCATCGAGATC
>CASEEB010000234.1 GCA_949286815.1 uncultured Eubacteriales bacterium
TTTTTGGGATACCAGAACATGGCGTTTTCCACGCCGATATAAATATTTCCGAAATTATGCCATAATACCTGCTCCGCGTGAAATTCCGAATTACCGCAGGTTCCGTCAATTGTCAGTTTCAGCCCCCTGAGATAATCTTCATTGCTGTGCACTTCAAAGAACACATTAACCGATGAAAACTTATTTTGGGGATCCGCCGAGGTCGTGTAAATGTAAAACTGTTCTATTCTTTCTTTCGGTCTTTGAACCAGCCTTACCTTTTTCCAAATACCTCCGGAGACAAACCGCGGCATTATATCCCACCCGTACATAGAGGGAGCTTTTCTCAGTGCGAGAGACTCGTAGTTATACCTCATCGCGTTGTGCATAGGCTTCAGCTCGTATTTTCTGGCGTAAATCGTCGCGGGATATATATGGACTATCAGCTCATTGTCTTTCTCTTTAAGATTTTTGACATTAAACTCATGTGAGATAAACATATTTTCGGTATGTCCGATAAATTCCCCGTTCAAAAAAATATCCGCCACGGTATCTATGCCGTCGAAAATCAGAAAAGTATTTTCATCTCCGCAAAATTCACTGTCAAAGTACGTATAGTAAAAAAGATGACGGTTTTCATACTGCTGATACTCAAAGGGATTCTGACCGAAATACGGGTCGGGGGCAAGCCCCGCCTCAAACAAGTCAAGCTCAAAATTTCCGGGCACCGAAGCGGGCACGGTAGTGTATCCCGAGTTTATGAGTTGCTCCGCGTTCGCCGGCGAAAATCCGTCTTTTTCAAGCACATGATTTTCGACAAGAGTCAGATTCCATTTCCCGTCAAATGAGTTTAATATCTTTTCCATTTCATCTCTCCTCTATTTATTGTTTTGTCCGAAAAGATTGCTTTCCAAAGCCGCGCAAAGATAATGATACACGGGCAAATGAAGCTCCTGCACCTTAAAGGTTTCGGTTTCCGGCACCATAATACAGCAGTCGCATATCTGAGAAAGTCTGCTCTCCTTCTCACCGGTCAACGCCGCGGTTTTCAGCCCCATCGCCTTCGCGGCAATCGCGGCATATACGACGTTTTCGGAATTTCCGGAGGTCGAAATCCCCCAAAAAAGGTCATTTTCCCCGCCGTAACCGAACACAAGCTGCGCAAACACAAGTTCGGGCTTTACGTCGTTAGCGAATGCGCTTATCACCGCGCTCTGAGACGGAAGAGAGATCGCCGGAATTCCCGTTTGCAGATTTTCCGAGAGAAAATCCGCTTTATCGGGACAAATTTTTCTGAACATCTCCGCCTTATCGTCCGTAACCGGTCTTTTTAAAAGAAAACCTTTCATCAGTTCTCCCACAATATGGTCGCAATCGGCACAGGAACCGCCGTTGCCGCACAGCAGTATTTTTCCCCTCGACCGGTATGTCTGCTCCATCATGCAAAGCATTTGCTCAATTTTCCCAATGCAATTGTGCAATATCGGATATCGGGTCAACAGTTCGGTTTTCAATTCTTCTTTAGAATATTCTTTGCTCATTTAATCCTCCCCCTCAAGCGCCACCGACAGCGCCGCGTAATCCCCGACCGCTTCTCCCAGCTGAGCGGGCAATATTCTGCACATTTCATAAGAATGCGTCAGCGCCTCTCGCTTTATGACCTCTTCCATGTACGGGCGCACCAAATTTTCACAGCGTGCGAAAATGCTTCCGATAACAATTACCTCGGGATTCAGTATATCTATAAGCACAGAGATTCCCTCGCCCAGCATCTGTGCAAACACTCTGTAAACCTCAAGCGCGGCGGGGTCTCCCTGCCCGGCAGCCGCGGCAATACTTTTGGCGGTAATTTTTTGCAGCTCGTCATACCCGCCGCAATAGCCGGTCACGCCCCCTGTCTGCAGTTTTTCTGTCGCAACGGTTCTGCCTATCTGGGCTATTCCCCCTCCGCTGCAAAAGCCTTCAAACGAGCCCTCCTTGCCGTATCCGACAGGTCCGTGACTTCTCATTCTCACATGCCCTATCTCGCCGGCCATACCGCAAGTGCCGCTGTAAAGC
>CASEEB010000235.1 GCA_949286815.1 uncultured Eubacteriales bacterium
TTGGCGAAAATATTCAAAAATAATGCGCTTCATGTTATTGACAAAAACCTTACTCAGTGATAAAATATTATGAGTCTTGTTAAGAAAGAATTTATATCCAATGAAAGAACTTCAAATGAACGAAAATTACAATTCCCCCGATTATAAAAGGTCGCGCGCGGCGTACAGCGCCGAGTGCGCTTTTGAATACTTTGTATCTTTGCTTGTCGCCGACGCGTTTTTGTCAAATCTGCTTTCTTCAATGGGCTTTGACGATTCGACAATAGGCATTATATCCTCGCTTATTTCTTTAGCGTTCCTGTTTCAGCTGTTTTCGGTTTTTGTGGTGCAGAGGATAACCAATGTAAAATTGGTTGCGGTGACAATTCACTGCATAAGCCAGATGTTTTTCATGTTTTTATATCTTGTGCCGTTTTTGCCGTTTGCGGCAGAATTTAAGACAATAACCGTATTTGCGTGCATCATTATCGCGTATTTCGGAAATTACCTTGTGACAACGGTGATTTTCGACTGGGGTAACTCTTTTGTTGACCCCGAAAAACGCGCAAGATATGCGGCGGGAAAAGAAATGGCGTCCCTGCTGTCCGGAATATTTGTCACGCTTTTCATGGGATACATGGTTGACCGTTTTGCGCAACAGGGCAATGTCAAAGGTGGGTTTATATTCACCGCCTGCATGATTTTGCTTATAAACGCGTGTGACTTTTTATGTCTTATGCTTATTAAAAACAGGATTGTTAAAGAAAAAGAGCCGAAAAAAGAACCGTTTTTACAGGTTATCGGAATAATATTCAAAAACAAAAGCTTTGTATATGTTATTATACTTTCGGTTTTGTGGAATGTTTCAAACTACATGCTTCTCGGATTCATGGGTATTTATAAAACAAAAGATCTGTTGCTGTCGGTAGGCGTGGTGCAGATTATCAATATAGCCGGCTGTCTTTTCAGATTTGCTTTTTCAAAACCGTTCGGAAAGTATACCGACAAACGTTCATACGCGAAAGGACTTGAACTTGGAATTCTGGTTGCCGCCGCGGGATTTGCCGTCAACATTTTTACGACACCCTCGCTTTGGTGGATCGTTATATTGTATACGGTTCTCAACAATATCGCCATGGCTGGCATAAGCCAGAACCTTATGAATATTACATACAGCTATGTAGACCGGAAGTATTTTGTCCCGGCGACAGCAATCAAAAACAGCATCAGCGGACTGTGCGGTTTTCTCGCCTCTGTCGCGGGCGGAAAGATACTTGAATATGTTCAAAGCAATAATAATACATTTTTCGGTATAAAGGTCTACGGTCAGCAGGTTTTGTCATTTATTTCACTTGCTGTAGCCGTAGTTACGATTGTCTTTATTAAAACCGTGATGGAAAAGCAAAAAATAATCGCAAAGTGATACACAGGCACATGGAAACTCAGTCAATATCCTTAACTACCTCCTCGGGAGGCGTTGTGAGGAGGACAGGGTTTTCTATGTGCTTTTTTAAATATTTGAAGGCTGAGGCGTAATAATATCCGTCGCATATGCGCTCGTCCGTAACCACTTTCAGGTCAACGTATTTTTTTGAGATAAAGTTGCCCTCGCGGTCTTTTATGTGCACATGTCTTTTAATGCCGTAGGAGAAGAAAATCGGCAGATTTCCAAAGTTGTAAATATGGTGATAGATCGGCTTTATGCCCAATGAGCCCATGCTTGTGATGATCATAGAGCCGTGAAACGGACTGAGGTCGGTGAGCTTTTTCGGCAAAAGTCCCCAATAGTCCATCGCGGAGAGCAGTTTTACAGTCCAGCGCAGCAGAAGCCCCGGTATGTAACAAAGTATTTTATTGAGTCTGTCAAATGAGTTTTCGCTGTTTTCGTCGCCTTTGTTGCTCTCGACCGCGCGATTGAATTTTTCATATATATCGTTTATGGTATCCTCCGGCTCAAACCAGACTTTGATGCAGGTATCGGGCGAAGAAACAGACATTTTCTTTTTTACGACCATAACCACCTGGATGTCGTTTCGGGCGTATATCTTCTGACCGCTCACAAAACGGTTTATTCCCGGATATTTCGCGACGCTTCTTACATAAGCCGCGAGAATAACATGCAGAATGCTGAAGTTTTTCTTGCCTTCCTTGATCTGTGATTTTACGAATCTGTCCGCGTTTGTCACGTCAAGCTCATCAGCGAAGGTGTTGCAGGCGTCGCATCTCATAGGCATGACGTACGGCATGAATTTGTTCATGACGTTGATGGTGCGAAGCCGGTATCCGTCTTTCCGGTCTCCGAACCTGCGCTTGCGCTTTTCCTTTGGCTTTGCGGATTCTGGTGACGGTGTCTGATTTTCGGTTTCGGAATGTCCGGGATCCGGCGTGCTTTCGGTAATTTCTTTTACTTTTTCTGCTTCCCGATTCATAAATATACCATACCTTTCCGAGTAGTTGAGCATTTGCTCAAATGAGATTTTGCCTGGGTGTCAACATAGTTACAATATTCCTGTGTTTTATTTAATATATTCAAATTGTGTAATCTTCTTATGTATTCTTCATGGTCTGCCGCTTTTTTGCGACATCAATCGGCTACAGTATATTATATAATAAAATTAACCCCGTGTCAATGAAATTTCACAATTTTAATATTTCTTAATATTATTTGATTATTTTGGTAAATCAGTTGTATTTGGCTTTAAGGAGCGATATTGATCGGAATAATTTACGAAAGAAGTCAGTAAACGACAAAACTTCCTTGATTTTTTACGAATAACGTGGTATACTAATATTACATATTAAATTTTACCGAAAGGAAAATATTTAAAGCGATGAGGCATGTTGACATATATACGGACGGCGCCTGCCGGGGCAATCCCGGTCGCGGCGGATGGGGAGCGATTCTTGTTTTTGAGGGCAGGGAAAAAGAGCTTTCGGGCGGCGAGGCGTTGACTACGAATAACCGCATGGAGCTCACTGCGGCAATATCAGCTCTGTCAGCCCTCAAGGAGCCGTGTGATGTTACTCTTACCTCGGATTCAAAATATCTTATCGATGCGATTGAGAAGGGATGGGCAGAGTCCTGGAAAAAAAGGGGATGGATAAAAGGAGATAAAACTCCGGCTCTCAATTCGGACCTTTGGGACAGGCTTCTCTCTCTTCTTGAGATTCATAAGGTGTCGTTTGTCTGGGTAAGGGGACATGTGGGTCATCCGTACAACGAAAGATGCGACAAGCTCGCGACAACATTTGCCGACAGCTTTAAATGAAGGTTTTATGAAGAAGCATTCAGTATTATGTATGGCGGTAGCAACATTGCTCGTTTTCTCACTGGCAGCGTGCAACAGGGGAAATGAGGACGAAAAAAACACTGACGTAACGTCGGACGGGCCTACGGCTCAGCAGACCGAAAAAGTTTCCGAAAATAACACGGAAAAAGCAACAAACGGTGAGTCCGCGACACAGGATCAAAACGAGAGCGAAAGCACGACCAAAAAGAGTGAAACCGAAACCGGAGAGGACACCCGCAAGGTGCTTATGTCGGATACTGGTACAAGTCTTAATTTGATCGTGAGGTACACCTGTGAGAAAAATGACGACGGAACGGTAACGGTAAATGCCAATATATCTCTTGAAAGCTACGCTTTGAACGTTACCGCGAGAAATAACAGCAATTACCTTAAGGTAGGGGATGAGACCTTTTATTTCTCGACCGACGCGATTGATTATAAGGGCGATACCAAGACCGAATTTGATTTCGGTTCGCACACATTCACCGTAAAGGCTGACGGAGATACCGTGCCGGTGTATGCCGTATGGTATTTTAACGGCACTTATAACGATAAGCCTATAAACTCTATAATAATTGACTCTGAAATAACACTTTGAAAAACCCGGGAGCTTCCCGGGATACATATATACACATAATACTGCTGCATAACATACCGCTTCCCCGCTTTTTAAGCGGCGGATTTCGTATCCTGCTTTCGGCGTAAGTTTAATCTCCCGCCGAAAGTCGGTAACGCAATACTGAAAGATGCTTTTTTAAAATAATATATGAAGATTAAGGGAGTAATATTTGATAAGGACGATACCTTGATTGATTTGTGTGAATTCTGGTATACGCCCTGTCTTGAAACCGCAAAGCATGTGCTTGAGATATGCGGGGTTGAGAAAAGCAATGATAATGTTGAAAATATGATGACCGCTTGCGGATTTGATTCTGACGGAAAATTGATACCCGCTTCTCCCATGCAGTCTGGAACCAATGAGGATGTGATAAACGCGTTTGCGGAAAAGGCAAAAGCTCTTGGGGGAAATTTGCCTTGCGATATACATAAAATTGCGTTTGATTTCTTTCATGACAGCCTCCTCCGGTTCGGGAAAGCGGTTCCGGTGAACGGAATTGATAAAGTGCTGCGTGAACTTAAAAATAAAGGTTTTAAGCTTTGCGTGGTTACTCTGGATGAGTACGCGATAACCCGTCATTGTCTTGAGCAATTGAATGTTTTTGAGCTTTTTGATATGGTTATCTGCGCTGATACGGTAGAAAATCCGAAGCCCGCGCCCGACGCCGCGTTCAGATTTTGTAAAAAATTCGGATTGTCGCCGGATGAGGTCATTATGGTTGGAGACGCGCAAAAGGACATGATTTTCGCAAAACGCGCGGGCATCCACGGCGTTTTGTTTGACCCTCATGACAGGTTTGAGAAGTCTTCCGGCGAGTTTGTCATAAACAATATGAAAGATGTCGTTAAGATCGCGGAAAGATATCCCGATGTA
>CASEEB010000236.1 GCA_949286815.1 uncultured Eubacteriales bacterium
ATAACAATACCTCACACGCGGCTGCATACGGGCTTTGCCGCATACAACCTTTATTTTAAAACAAGATTTTTTATAAAATCGAATACCTTTAAATCGTAAATAAATTTCAGAACATAAGAGTCGTTGTATATACTCATATAATCGGCGTTGCCGGTTGCGGTAACCATCATTTCACAGACCGAAACGAGGACGGTAATAATCAAAGACGAATAAATCAGGCTCAGTACTATTCCGAGAAAAAGCCCAAGCAGTTTATCAAAACTTGTTATAACCGGTAATTTGATTTTTTTCAGTAAAATCATCGCCAAAGATATGAGCGCAAATACCGCGAAGAATATCAGAGCAAAACTCAACACATCAGACGCGATAAATACCGCCGCCACGAACGCTATAATCAAACGTCCGAGTCTTAAACAGGAACAGATAAAACCGTCCTTATAATTTTTGACCACATTGAAGACAATAAGTGCAATAAGCAAGATATCCGCTATAACAGCCATAACATCAATTCTCCTTTTTGTTTTTTTATTTTCAGGTATAGGACAAAATGACGCCATACCATAAAAATCTATGTAAAGAGAATCAAAAAAATTCTGTCATGTCAAAATATGAACAAAAGTCTATCTCCGGGTCCACGAATTAATAATACTCGCGTTACTGCTCGTGCATATCATTATTTTGTCCTGATTGCTGACAAGAATACATCCCAGAGCGCCGTCACACTCGGAAAAATATATTCCGCCTTCCCTGACGTCTATCCTTGACGCGGTATCCGCCTCCAACAGGTAAACATATCTGTCATAATACTCCATATCGTAAAAATCGCCCGTACAGCCGTGACTGAATATTTCTTCCCCGTTTTTGTCTATCACATAAAGGGTGTTTCGGCTGTTTACCGGGTCGTCCTCAAAAAGCAGCGCGACTCCGTCGTCCGAAACAGAGACAAAACTCAGATTCCCGCCGGGATATACAAATTCTCCCCTTTGCGAGCATTTGCCGTCAAATATCAGGACTCTGTCCGCGCACGGCACAAAAATTCTGTCGCTGTCCGAAAAAACGCATTCATACGCAAGGACGCCGTCAACACTCGTCTGCGCTCTTATCTCGGATTTCTCCGTGTCGAAAACCGAAAGACGGGAAACATATCCTCCGTTCTCGGAATCCAAAGACAGCACCGCGATATAACGTCCCGAAGAGTCGAAACTCACTGAAATCACGTAATCATTCTTGCTGTAATCGGCAATTTTTTCAAAATCACTGTCATAAACAGATACCACCGAGCGATAATTCTGTCCTCCGCTCACTATCGCGAATTTGCCGTCCCGTGCCGTCGCGGCGGTGGAAATATTATAATCCAAAGTCTCGGTATACAGTTGCTTGAAGGAATTGTATACGGAAAAAGTATCCCCTCCCATATCGTACACCAGAACAAACCGGTCCGAGGACAAAATTCTCGGATTTGCGAATTCCGAACCGAGCGTGAGCGTGACCCTGCCGGTCGAGTTAAAGAACTTTATCTCGCTGTCCCCGGCGACCGCAAGCCCCTTTTTATAAAGCGTAAAATCCTGCTTTGAGGCAGGCAAGGAATAACTGAGCCTTGTGATTTCGCTCTCTCCCACAGTATTCATCGAATAAACGTCTTTAAACAGATAATATATGTTGTCGACCGTAACCGTATTGCGCCCGATAAGCAGAGCAAGCAGAGTGAAAACTATAAGAATAAACGCGCAGACCGTACCGCACATACCTAAGCAGGCCGAAATTTCGGAACATTTATTCTTTTCTATCCCTTCGCCTTCCATTATTTTTTCGTTTCGCCTTATAAGTCGTCTGAAAATATGGAGTCCGTAAATTCCGCGAAAAAAACGCGCGAGTTTTTCCCGTATGCCGGGTCCTTGCCCTTTTTCTTTACTCATCCGCATACCTCCTTTCCGGTTTCGCGAAACAAATTATGCAAACGCCGTACATATATTTTAAAAATCCCCGTAACTCACAAAATTCAGATACAGTCCGTCGGGCGGCGCGGTCATGCCGGCATTCCTTCTGTCGTTAGACTTTATAATTCCGGGAATATCCTCGGGCGAGGTCCTTCCCCGCGCCACGTCGACAAGCGTTCCCGTCATTATCCTTACCATGTTATACAAAAATCCGTCCGCAGCCACACTGAAGTGAACCACTCCGTTTTCACGGTATACCGACGAATCAAAAACCGTCCTTACCGTGCTGAAAACAGCAGAGCCCCGCGCCATAAAAGCCGAAAAGTCGTGTCTGCCCACAAAATACGCGGCGGCTTTATTCATTCTGTCAATTTCAGAGTCG
>CASEEB010000237.1 GCA_949286815.1 uncultured Eubacteriales bacterium
AATTCTGCTTTGAAAATTAAAAAAACAGTTATACTTGCGCTTTTTTGCGCTTTGGCTTATGCTACGATGTTTGTACTGCGTTTCAAGGTCAGTTTTCTGACGTTTGACGCAAAAGACGCAATTATTACAATTGCCGGGTTGTTGTTCGGACCTTTGGCGGCACTTGTCATATCCTTTATGGTCGCTCTGATTGAAATGATAACTGTCAGTGATACGGCTCTGTACGGATTTATAATGAATTTTGCCTCATCCGCGACATTTTCATGTACCTGTTCTTTTATTTACAAATATCATAAGAATATTAAGGGTGCCGTCGCGGGACTTTCTGTTGCGGTCATTTCAACTACCGCGGTTATGATGGCGATGAATCTTATAGTCACTCCGTTTTATATGCACGCCCCGGTGCGGGATGTGGCAAATATGATACCTACTCTTTTGTTGCCGTTTAATCTTACTAAATCAATCCTTAACGCATCTCTTGTACTTATACTTTATAAACCGGTTTCAAGGGCAATGAAAGCCGCTAAAGTTCTGAGGGAAGACCCGTCGGAAAAGGAACAAACAGATGTAGCGGTCCAAAGGAAAAGGAAAATTACTTCGGTTGCCGTAACGCTGATAGGAGTCGTCCTTGTAATTCTTTCGGCAGTGGTGTTTATTGTTTTGCTGAACGGAGAATTTGCGCTGTACAACTGAAAATAAAACATGAGTTAAAGGATTTTTAACTTTCTGATTTTGGTTAATTATTCTCTTGACATTAAAGAGATATTTTGATATAATTAATGTTATAATACATATATGAATCTTTTGAAAGGATATGTCATGAACCGTATATTTATTCCGGAGAACTATAAGCCCGCAATGGATGAGTATGATACGCAAAGGGCAATTGCGTATATCAAAGAGGTTTTTCAGGAGGAATTTTCGACCGCGCTTAATTTAAAGAGAGTTTCCGCTCCGCTTTTTGTAATAGAATCATCCGGTCTCAATGACAATCTTAACGGATATGAGCGCCCGGTGTCATTTGATATTCCCGCGATAGGAACAAACGCGCAGGTTGTACATTCGCTTGCTAAGTGGAAAAGACTTGCGTTAAAGAGATATAATTTCAAGGTCGGGAACGGACTTTACACTGATATGAATGCCATACGGCGTGACGAGGAGCTTGACAATGTACATTCCATATATGTAGATCAATGGGATTGGGAGAAAATAATTACCAGAGAGACCAGAAATCTTGAATATCTTAAGCTTATAGTACGAGAGATTGTGACCGCGATATGTAAGACAAACGAGAGGCTGCATGTGAGATATCCGCAACTTAGGGTAAAACTGAGTCGGGAAGTCTCGTACATAACAACTCAGGAGCTTGAGGATATGTACCCCGAACTTAGCCCGAACGAACGTGAAAATATATATCTTAAGGAACATAAAACCGCGTTTATAATGCAGATAGGAGGTAAACTCAGGTCCGGAAAGCCGCATGACGGCAGAGCGCCCGATTATGACGACTGGCAGTTTAACGGCGATCTGTTTTTCTGGGACGATGTACTTGGGCGCGCTCTTGAAATTTCTTCTATGGGAATCAGAGTAGACGCGGAGTCTTTGGAAAGCCAATTGAAGCTTTCGGGATGCGAAGAGAGAAAATCTCTGCCTTTTCATAAGATGCTTCTGAATGACGAGCTTCCGCTTACAATAGGCGGAGGAATCGGACAGTCCAGACTTTGTATGCTTATGCTTGGCTGTGCCCATATAGGAGAGGTGCAATCCAGTGTCTGGGATGAAGATACCGTAAGAGAGTGTGAAAAAGCCGGAATTAATCTGCTTTAAATAAGATTGTTTCATATCTTAAATATATCTGAGGCTGCCGGGATAAGGCGGTCTCTTATTTTGTCTTACAGATTAATTTCCCATAAAAGTCTTAAATGCGAATTTGTGTTAAGTTTGCTTAGATTGTTGTTTCATCGGTTGGTTTTATTGAGTTATCAAATAATTAACATTTATCCGCTTGACATTGCCTTTCGATAGTGATACATTTTTTAAAAACCGAACAGAGAGGTGACACACGATGAGCAACAAAGAGTTGATTTATAAGTCTTATGATTTCAGGTATTATAAGAGAGGGGTTATCACTTTTTCGGTTATGTATGCTGTTTTTGGCATTCTGTTTGCCGTCATTTTCGGTTTGCTTGGAAACTTGGATGGAAGTATAATGATAGCTGTGATTATGTTGATATTATGCGCGCCGTTAATTGGGTATTATGTATACAAGCTTTTGTATGTGAGTAAAAATTCGTGCAGTTATAGGCTTTATAACATTGTCTCTGCCGAGATGTATCCATCCTTTAGCAGACGGATGTATTTGACGATTAAATTCAGGGATGATTCCGGTTTTGTTTTTTCCGTTGATTCAAACGGCATATTTTCACCGCATACCGCAAGTGATATTTGTTTTGACAGTGTATACAGGAAAAAATCTCGGGTCTTATATGACAAGTCGGGTGACAGACTGTTGGTTTTGTGCGAGTAGAGTGTAATTACGTTCTAAGGCATTTTATTTTGTTCTGAGAAAAAAGTGAATATTGCGCAAGTCCGTAAAAACCGCTGATATCCTATGGTAGGAATACCTGCCGTAGGAATTTTTTATGCCGATAAAAACGGTCATATACAGTGCTTACAGTAAATTTTTTAAGTAAAGCAATAGAGATAGTGTTTTAGGGCAAATGCGGCACAATCTTCGGCTGACTGCTTGACTGATCAACATAAACATTTATTCAAAACATCGGTTTGTCCGGCGAAAAAACTGACTGAGATCGGCGCTGTCTGAATATTGCGGCAATTGAAAAAAAGTTTCTTGGAAGGATTTTAAAAAAGCATTGACATGAAAAATGTAATGGTGTATAATAAATAAAATCGCGGCTTAAGGGAGGATTTTTATTATGAAATTTTTTGATTTCGCAAAGCCGATATTTGTTGAAAATAAAGATGTTTCCTTGAATTTTCAGGTAGGATTTTACAGAGAATTTGTATTTGAAAGCGCAAGGGATAAAAAAATTACGGTTTGTGTAACCGCGAAAAATGTATTCAGGCTGTACATAAACGGAAAGACAGTTCTTCACGGACCTGCGCGCACGGCGCACGGATACGCAAGGGTAGACAAGTTGGATATTACCGGATTTTTGAATGACGGTGTAAATCATATCGCCTGTGAAGTGCTGGAATACGGACGTGAGGCTTACGGTCATTATTCAAATGACAGCACGCTTGAGGACGGATTTTTCATCCTTGAGCTATATGACGGAGATATGCGTTCTGTTTTACACACCGACGAAAATTGGAGTGTATACCGGATAAAGCAAAGGGTTTCTGTTTCCGAGCGTATCAGTCACTCAAGAGAGTCGGCGGAGGTATATTATCTTGAC
>CASEEB010000238.1 GCA_949286815.1 uncultured Eubacteriales bacterium
TAATAAGGAAAATAAGGTGAAAGCCAATATAAATTGTCTTGAAAATGTATAGTAAAAGATTTATAACGGCAAAATTGTGAGGTAAGATAATTACAGCAGGGATACAAAAGTATTATCCCGCGGGGAATACAGGAGGGTCGCACATGATTTATACGTTGACATTGAATCCCGCCGTTGACTATGTGGTTTTTGTCGATGAACTTACCGGGGGAAAAATTCTGCGCTCGCGCAGAGACATGATTTTCTTCGGCGGGAAGGGAATAAATGTTTCGTGGATTTTAAACGAACTCGGTATCCGGTCGGTGGCGATGGGTTTTTTGGCGGGTTTTACCGGAAAAGCAATTGAAGAGGGTCTTTCGGGCAGGGGAATCAAGTGCGATTTTGTATATCCGGAAAACGGCTTTACACGTATAAATGTTAAAATCCGCTCTGACCGGGAAACTGACATCAACGGTACAGGACCTGATATAACCGATACAGAGCAAATGCTTTTGCTTGAAAAGCTTGACAGTTTGCGTGACGGGGACATGTTAATCATGGCGGGCAGCATTCCGCCGACGCTTCCGGATGACGTGTATGAAAATATCATGAAGCGTCTTTGCGAAAAGAAGATTGAGTTTGTGGTGGACGCGGCGGGAGAGTTGATGGTGAACGCGCTTAAATACCGTCCGTTTCTCATAAAGCCGAACATGTCTGAGCTGGGAGAAATATTTTCCCTAAATTTAAGCTCGGTTTCCGATGCGGCCGAATATTCGGCGAAGCTGCAGAAAATGGGGGCGCGAAATGTGCTTGTTTCAATGGGAGCCGACGGAGCGCTGCTTCTGGACGAATACGGAAAACAGCATTTTATGCCTGCTTTTCCCGGAAAGGTCGTAAATACGGTGGGTTCGGGTGACTCAATGGTTGCCGGATTCGTCGCGGGTTACTCAAAGACGGCGGATTTTGATTACGCTCTGAAACTCGGCTCGGCGGCAGGCAGCGCTACAGCGTTTTGCGAGGGACTTGCGGATATGAAACTGATTTATAAATGTATGGAACAGGAGGATTAAACTTACTGCTTTTGTAAATCAATAGCTGTGAAGTAAAAAATATATGTTGAAATATAGGAGGAAAGCAAAATGAAAATTTCGGACTTGCTCAGTAAAGAGAGTATATCTCTCGGTATAGAGCCCGGAACAAAATCAGATATTTTGGATATACTAATCGGTCTTCATGAGAAGGCGGGAAATATAGCCGACAAAAATGTATACAGAGCTGATATTCTTGCCCGTGAGGCAAAGGGAACCACCGCGGTTGGCGAAGGTATCGCGATACCTCACGCGAAATCGAACGCGGTCAAAAAACCGGGGCTTGCCGCCGTGACCGTACCTAAAGGCGTTGATTACGGTGCGCTTGACGGAAAACCTTCGGAAATTATATTTATGATTGCAGCCCCGAATGACGGAAATCTTCATCTTGAGGTTCTCTCAAGGCTGATGGCGCTTTTGATGGACAAGGACTTCCGTGACAGTCTGCTCGCGGCAAAAAACGCGGATGAATTTATCGAAGCGATCGATAAAGCGGAGAGCAAGAAATATGCTGACAAGAGTGGGGGTATGACCCAAGGATACAGAGTGCTGGCGGTAACGGCGTGTCCTACCGGTATCGCACACACTTATATGGCGGCGGAAGCGCTTGAAAAGGCCGGAGCGGCTCTCGGAATACCGCTGAAAGCCGAGACCAACGGTTCCGGGGGGGCTAAAAACGTACTCACTGCCGACGAGATTGAAAAAGCGGACGCGATTATTATAGCCGCGGACAAAAGCGTCGATATGGAACGTTTTGACGGGAAAAAGCTTATCAGCGTAAAGGTTTCGGAGGGTATAAAGAATCCTCAGGATCTTATAAAACGCGCGCTTTCGGACGATACGCCCGTGTATAGGTACAGCGGAGTAAAAAAGGACAGAGGCGCCGGCGGTGACGAAAGTTTCGGGCGTAAAATTTACAAGCATCTGATGAACGGCGTGTCAAACATGCTTCCGTTTGTTGTGGGCGGCGGTATTTTCATTGCCATAGCGTTTTTAATTGATACTATTATGGGTGCGCCTCAGGACGCGAACTTCGGTACTAACACTCCCGCCGCCGCGTTTTTCAAGACGATAGGCGGAGTGGCATTCAATTTCATGATACCTATTCTGGCGGGATATATAGGAAAATCCATCGCCGACCGTCCCGGTCTGCTTGTTGGCTTTGTGGGCGGATACCTTGCAACGACCGGAGCGACATTCGCAAGCGTAGGCGGCGATATCCCGTCGGGCTTTCTCGGAGCTTTGTTCGCGGGCTTTGTGGGCGGTTATCTTATGCTGTTCGTCAGAAAGATCTGCGATAAGCTTCCGAGGGCGCTTGAGGGAATAAAGCCCGTGCTTATCTACCCTATAGTGGGGCTTGGACTTATTGCGGTTATAATGTGCGCGGTGAATCCGTTTATGGGTTATATTAATACCGGTCTTACAAATCTGCTCAATTCCATGGGCGATACGAGTAAGGTGCTTCTGGGTATAGTTCTCGGAGCCATGATGTCGATAGATATGGGAGGACCGTTCAACAAGGCGGCATATGTGTTCGGAACCGCGGCTATAGCTTCCGGGAACTACGATGTAATGGCGGCGGTGATGATAGGCGGTATGGTTCCTCCTATAGCCATTGCGCTCGCTACAACATTTTTCAGAAACCGGTTTAACGAGGAAGAGAGAAAGAGCGGTCCCGTAAACTATATCATGGGACTCAGCTTTATCACCGAGGGCGCTATCCCTTACGCCGCGAGCGACCCTTTGAGAGTAATACCGTCCTGCATGGTAGGCGCCGGAGTGGCGGGCGGACTTTCCATGCTGTTCAACTGTACGTTAATGGCTCCTCACGGCGGAATTTTCGTGTTCGCGGTTGTAGGAAACTGGCCGATGTATCTGTTGTCGCTCGCGATAGGGTCTCTTGTCGGCATGTTGCTCTTGGGATTGTTAAAGAAAAAAGTCAAAAACTAAAGGAGATTTATCATGGTATCAAAAAAACTGACTGTGA
This sequence comes from uncultured Eubacteriales bacterium, assembly GCA_949286815.1. GTDB lineage: Bacteria > Bacillota > Clostridia > Oscillospirales > CAG-272 > SVTX01. The sequence continues at coordinate 3,055 of CASEEB010000238.1, forward strand.
AAAATCCGCAGGGATTTCATATGCGCCCGGCAATGAACTTTGCCAATGCCATGGGCAAATATTCCTGTGAGGTGTTTATTAAATCCAACGGCTCCGAAACCAACGGTAAAAGCATAATGAACCTCATAGCCGCGGGAATCAAATGCGGGACGAATATAGAAATCGTTTGCAGCGGTGAACAGGAGCAGGAGGCGCTTAATGAGGCTGTGAGCATGGTGGAAAGCGGATTTGGAGAGTAAATAATAAAAAGCAGTCGATTCGCAATTTGCCCTGCGCTTCGACTGCTGATTTTGATGTGGAGGATTTTATATGCTCAAAGGAATAGGAGTATCCGGAGGATACAGTATAGGTCATGCCGTGGTTGTAAAACGAGCGGATTTAAGCTATGTGAAAAAAGAAGAATGTCATCCCGATACAGAGCACAGGCGTTTTTCTGAAGCGCTTGAATTGTTTTATAAGCGGAATACAGAGCTTGCGAAATCAGTAAAAGATACGTTGGGAGAAAAGGAAAGCGAAATAATAACCGGTCATGTGATGATTATGAAAGACCCTTATATGCTTTCCGAGATAAAAAAGCGGATCGACGGCGGAAAATGCGCCGAGGAAGCGCTTGAGGAGGTATGCAATTTTTTTATTGATATGTTAAACTCCGCAAAAGACGAATTCACCGTACAGAGAGCTGTTGACGTCAGAGATATCAAAACCGAGATTCTGAGTTTACTTACCGGAGCGCAACAGGTTGACGTCTCAAATCTCAAGGAGGAAACCGTGCTTGTGGCGCATGAACTTACCCCGTCAATGACCGCGGGAATTGACCGGAAGAAGGTGGTCGGAATAATTACCGAGCTCGGTTCGGGCACTTCGCACGCGGCAATTCTGGCGCGCGCGATGGAAATACCCGCGGTTCTCGGAGTGCCTGACGCGACAAAAGAAATAAAACCGGACGATACGGTGATCGCCGACGGCAATTCGGGGGATGTCATCATAAATCCGGATGCCGATGAAAAAGAGCGATATGCGCGAAAAAAAACCGAGTACATTGAGCAGCGCAAGGCGCTTCTGCGTTTTAAAGGTATGCCGACACGCACCAAGGA
>CASEEB010000239.1 GCA_949286815.1 uncultured Eubacteriales bacterium
GATGTTCTTGATTTGTCTAAAACTCTTGTCAATGTGATTACAAAATCCGGCTCAACGGCTGAGACCATGTCACAGTTTATGATTATAAAAGACAGACTGGAAGCGGAACTCGGCGATGATTACAGAAAAAATATCGTCGCAACAACAGACCAAAATATCGGCGTGCTTAAGCAAATTGCAGATCAGGAAGGGTACAAAACTTTTATTATCCCCGATGATGTCGGCGGAAGATTTTCCGTGTTTTCGGCAGTCGGGTTATTGCCTTTTGCCCTTGTCGGGCTCGATATTGACGAAATTATTAACGGCGTCAAAGATATGGATTTAATCCTTAAAAATACCGATATCCGCGAAAATATCGCAGCGCAAAACGCCTTGATACATTTTCTTATGGATACCCAAAAAGGCAAAAATATATCTGTTATGATGCCGTATTCAAGCCGTTTAAGATATGTTGCGGACTGGTATGCGCAATTGTGGGCGGAATCTCTTGGAAAAGAAAAAAATCTTCAAGGCGACACGGTGCATATCGGACCCACTCCCGTCAAAGCCCTCGGTGCAACCGACCAGCACTCCCAAATTCAATTGTATAACGAAGGTCCTAATGACAAAATTATTAATTTCATCAGAGTTAAAAAGTTTGACAATAACCTTGAAATCCCGAAAATTTTCGAATACACGGGGATAGGTTATCTCGGCGGAAAAACAATAAACGATTTATTGAATGCGGAGGCTGATGCGACAAGGGTTACTCTGACGGATTACAACAAGCCGACGGTCACGATTACACTCCCCAAAATCAACGGCTATTATATCGGTCAGCTTTTGTATATGTTTGAAATTCAAACTGCAATTGCAGGCGCTTTGTATAACATTAATGCGTTTGATCAGCCGGGCGTTGAACAGGCTAAAAATTATACATATGCTCTTATGGGACGTGTGGGTTATGAAGATTCGGCTAATCTTTTGCGCGAAAAAATGGCTCTGGGGTGAAAATGTTTCGTAAAATCTTAAAACTTTTTATATTGCCGCTTTTTGTAATTATTTTATCCGTTAATTTCGGAAACTGTGACGGGTATAATGGAGAGGTGTTAAAGGCGGGAATTTCATTACAGGAGCAGCTTCCGAACAGTTTTTACGGAACCTGGCGGGTAAAGTCGGTTTTGACGGAAACCAACAGTCCCGCGAATTTTAGAAAAGAAAATACGGATATATGGAACTTATCTAAGTCCGGCAGCGTCATTAATCTCAGCAACCCTTTTACGGGCGCATCAGCTTCCATAACCCTGAGTTATGTCGGCGATGATGCAATCAGATTTACCAAAAAAGGCAATTATGACGGAAGAATTTTGACGGATACAGTTGAGATTAAATTGACCGGCGATAAGTTTTCGGGTACAAATACTCTTGTGCTCGAAACTCTTTCCGATGTCGATAATTCCGTTATAAAAACGGCAAAAGCGGTTTATTCGCTTAAAGGTGAAAAAATAGCAGGTACAAGTATAGAGTGAGGATTGTATGCAGGTAAAAGAATTTGATACGGTAATATTAGG
>CASEEB010000240.1 GCA_949286815.1 uncultured Eubacteriales bacterium
GCTCCCGGCGCCGATGAATAATTCTGACGGCAATACATACACAAAAAACATTTGCCGGAATTCCGACTTTTCGGAATTTTCCGGCAGTATTTTTTAGGAGCAAGCCGTTATGGACGAAAGCAATACACTTCTGGACATAAATGAAAATCTCAAGCTTTTACAATACAAAAACGGGCTGAATTTCGGAACCGACGCTTATCTGCTCGCCGCTTTTACGGCGCTTACTCACTGCAATCCCGAATCTTCCTCAAAAAAAGCGGTGGAACTCGGAAGCGGAACGGGTATAATTTCGCTTTTATGCGCGGCGAAAAAAAGATTCGCCAAAATCTACTCGGTTGAGATACAGCCCGTCTATTTCGATATAATAGCAAAAAACACCGAAATCAATGATTTGAAACAAACCGTCATTCCGGTCTGCGCAGATATCAGGGATTTGGATTCTTCCGGAATTTCAGGCGAGGCGGACTTTTGCATATCAAACCCTCCTTATATGACCTGTAGTTCGGGAAAAAGAAATCTGCATGACGAAAAATATATAGCAAGACACGAAGTATACGGAGATATAGGGGATTTCTGCGCCTGCGCGTCAAGACTGTTAAAGTACAAGGGGAAATTCTGCACCGTATACAGGCCTGACAGACTTTGCGACCTGTTCTGCGCGCTTAGAGAATATAAACTTGAACCGAAAAGACAGATATTTGTATACGCATATCCCTCCGCCGAGCCCTCTATGGTTCTGACAGAAGCCGTAAAGGGCGCCTCTCCGGGTCTGAAACTTTACCGGGGACTGTACCTTTCGGACAGCCGTGAAAATTGCATTCAAAACATACTGTCCGATGACGCCCGAAAAATATACGAAAGCTGTTCTTTCGCGGACTTCGTCTCAAATTAAAATATACATCATAAAAGGCTTATATACAGCCGAAAAGGCAATTACATTAATATGGAAAACATGAAACGTGTACTCAGCTACACACGCAGAGCCGTCGATGATTATGCCATGATAGCCGACGGCGACAAAATCGCTGTAGGAGTATCGGGCGGAAAGGATTCGCTTACCCTTTTGTGCTCTCTTGCGTATCTTAAAAGATTTTATCCCCACAAATTTGAGCTTTGCGCTATTTCTGTGGATATGGGATTTGAGGAAGGCACCGATTACTCACAAGTGGAGGATTTGTGCGCCGAATTGGGAGTTCCTCTGAAAATAATACCCACTCAAATTTCCAAAATCATATTCGACGTAAGAAAAGAATCAAACCCCTGTTCCCTTTGCGCCAAAATGAGACGAGGCGCTTTACACGGCGCGGCTCGCGACATGGGATGTACCTCTGTCGCTCTCGGTCATCATTTCGACGACGTGGTCGAAACGTTTATGCTGAATCTCTTCTTTGAAGGACGTTTGGGTTGCTTTTCACCGGTAACATATCTGTCCAGAGTGGGCATAAAGCTTATAAGACCTATGATCTATATGCCGGAAAAGGACATACGGGAATTTGCGTCAAAAAATTCCCTGCCCGTCATAAGTTCTCCCTGCCCCGCGGACAAAAAAACCGAACGTGAAAAAATCAAAACGCTCCTTCGAAATCTTGAAAAGGAAAACAAGGGGCTGAGGTACCGTATATTCGGCGCAATGTCAAGAGGAGAAATCGACGGATTCAAATGCATAAGCCGCATGGACGGAATAAAAAGATACTCCGAAGACACAACTGAACTTTGATATTTAAACCGGTATGCATCACTCGCTAAGTTTCTTTGCTTAAACGGCTTAAGCCTTTGCTTAGGCGGCGTTCATAATTCAAAATCTTCTGTGGGAGGAAATAATCATGTCAAGAAAATACCTGCTTCCGCAAAGCGGAAACTTTTATAAGGCTAATCTGCACTGCCATTCCACAAATTCGGACGGCAGATACACGGTACAACACCTCAAGGAAATTTATATGGCAAAGGGATACAGTATAATCGCTTTCAGCGACCACAACAAACTGATACCTCATAAAGAACTGCAAGATGAAAATTTCCTGCCCATCACGGCAACAGAAATCAACATAGACGGCAAACAACCGTGGCCCGACACTCTTACATATCATATAAACTTTTATTCCAAAGACCAAGACAGAAAAGAATTTGTGCCTTTTACAAACAAGTATGACACGGATTGTGTAAATAAACTTATCAGCGACGCCTCAAAAGCCGGATTTCTCGTACAGTACAATCACCCCCGTTGGTCATTTCAGACACCGTCGGACTTTTTGCCGCTTGAAAACCTCTGGGGCTTTGAGGTCTTCAACACCGGATGCGAAGTGGAAATGCTAGACGGATGGGGAGACTATGAATACGAGGCTTTATGCCGCGATTTTTACGCGAACCGGAAAGACCTGCCTGCTCCTATAGCTACGGATGATAACCACAATGCACATATGGATGAAAATTCGCCATTTAACGACTCTTTCGGAGGCTGGATTATGGTAAAAGCCGAAAGACTTGACTATATCTCGGTAATGGACGCACTTGAAAATAAATCGCTCTATGCGTCCACCGGTCCCGAAATTTATGAGCTGTACAAGGAAGACGGTAAGGTCTTTGTTAAACATTCCCCATCATGCACGGTCGCCCTGCTTACAAACTCAAGACCCACTTCTATCCTTCAGTCGCATGATAACAGCATGACTTTCTCGGAATTAATTATTCCCGAAAACACCAAATGGTTCAGGATTGAAATCGCCGACAAAACCGGCAAAAGAGCGCTGACACGCGCGTATATAAACGACTGATACAAATTGTCCCGTCATATCAAATACGTACAGCCCGCCCTCATGTCACAGAGAGCGGGCTTGTAAATTTATCATAAAGCATAATTGACATTGAATCAGCCAATTTATATATACCTGCTGTTCCCGGTTTAAAGCGCGCAAAAATGTTGTATGATTTTTTCCTTGAAAACACTATATAAAATATCTGTGCAATATCCAAAACATGTCCGCAAGCTTATCGTTGTCATCAGTCCAGGCGCCCTCATAGCTTATGCTCCCGCTATATTCTGTTTCACTCAAAAGCGCTCCCCATTGCCGGACACGGCTGATGTCATCGGATTTAATGATATTTCTGTTTCTGTCGGCTATATGTACATGTGCCAAAAGGTCGCGGCTGCTTCTTAACGATTCAAAATTTTCCCCGTTCTCGGTCATATGATAGAAATCCGCGTTTAGCTTGATATTTTCCCGGTCTACTTTTCTTATGTATTCAACCGCTTCGCTTACGGTGTTTATTATATTTACCTCCGCTCTGCGCAAGGGCTCAACCGCGACCGTCTGACCGTAACGCGCCGCGATTCCCGAAAAAATACGCCCGACCTGTATAAGCTGCTCATAAGCCGTTTCATACGAAAACCCATCCGGTACCGCTCTTGCCGCTCCGGAACCGAAAACAAGCATTTTTACTCCCAAATCATTTAACCTTTTAAACGACCTTTCAGCATATTCGGTTATCAGGTCAAAATCCGTATTTTTGCCGCACAACCTGATATTTCCCGCAATAAGCCCGTTGCAGCTGTACGGTTTAATTTTCATTCCGGCAATTTTAAACTTTAAGTTTTCAAAACTTTCATCGGTTACCCCGTTTACTTCACCCGTAGCGGAAATTTCAAAAAAATCCGCCCCGCAATTGAGCGCCTGCTCCGCCTTGTCCGAAGCCGCGCATATTCCGATTTTCATAACTAATCCTCCGAATATTTATTAAAGTTCCGTTTTTAAATCTTAATTTCGGAAAAACAGAATCTGTTTTTGTCAATTATATTACACGGACAATTAAATGTCAAGTACTTAATAATTTTTTGTTTAATCTTTATGCCGTCCGACTTAAACGACCCTCGTCCGGATTTTCCATAATTTTGCAGAACATGCAAAGTGAAAATGAAAACAGCGCGAGCCCTGCGCTTACCCTGAGCAGCAGATAGACGGAAATCATCCATAAAATGACTGAAACTATAAGCGACATGAATGTCACGGCTTTTTGGGAAAAGGATTCCCCGAACAGATACGAGCATACGCATCCGAACATCCTGCCACCGTCAAGAGTCGAGACCGGCATCAGATTTATAAAGGCCTGAAATACCGAAAATAATATAAGCATACTCACTATCCCCTGAAAACTTATACTCTGTGACTCCACAAAATTCCAGGCGCACATAAAAATATCCTGTACTACGGAAGGGTCAAAAAATCCATTGCGCGTAAAAAAACAAAAATATATGTAACAGACAAGCGCAACTGTCAGGTTTGCCAAAGGACCTCCGAAACACAGCAGCCATTCCGATTTATATGAGTTCAGATTATTTTCGGGATAAATTCTTGCCCCGGCGAAATCAAGACATATTTTCTTCAGTCTGATTCCGAGTGCCTTCGCGCATAAAATATGCCCGACTTCATGAAAAAACGCCGATGTCAGATATATAAAAAAAATCGCTTTGTTTTCAGACAAAAATGAACACACAATAATTAAAATTGCGCCGTAACCAATATGCACTTTCAATTATCTGTCCTCCCATACCGAACGGTAAATTAACGTAAATTTAATCGTTTTATATTTGCCGTAAAATAAATATCGTTTTTTGCGGTTTTCACGTGGTTTTTATTATATAATATGTAGATTAAGTGTAAAATATTTTGTTTTTTGTATCAAAGGTATTGACAATCTTACGACTGTCCGATATAATAAGTATATATTAAGATGAAAATTTGTAAAGTTTACAGACGGTTTTATGTTTTTCAGGTGATTATCATAGATTATATAAATAAACATATGGAACGCAGGAGGAATAAAAATTATGAATCTTCAAATCAAAGACGACTTTATTCCGGGCACAAAACTGCTTCGTGAAGAAGCGGGCGGCACGACCGGAATCGAATTTTTAAAGAAAATGTTTTTTATTTCAAACGGTGTCATGCTTTCTCAGATACGCGACGTATCGGGCATTGACGGCTCAACGCTTCAGAACTGGACAAAGCGCGGTTGGGTGGAAAATTCAAAACTGAAAAAATACAACATAAACCAGGTAGCCCACATTCTTATCATCAACATGCTGCGTTCCTGTATGCAGCTTGACAAGATTGCCTTTCTCATACAGTATATCAACGGTAAAGTTGATGACAGAAGCGACGACATCATAGAAGACTCCGTGCTTTACGATTATATATGCAGAATCCTTGATACCCTCATGTCATATGAGGTATGCTCACTCGGCTCTATCCGAGAGGCAATCGCAAAAATCACCTCCGATTATCACGAAACTGTCAAAGGAGCAAAAGAAAGGCTTACAAACGCGCTTGAAATAATTGTGGTAGCATATTATGCCGCGCTCATCAAACGCTACTCGGACAATATGCTTGAAGACTTATATTCAAATTGCGCGACAGAAGCCGAAAATTAAATGAAAAAGCTTGATTATCTGCTGAATACAGCTATATACGCGCTTTATATGTTCGCGTCGTGCTTCTGCGCGATGCTTGTCGAAGCGTTTACGCTTAAAGTGCTGAATTTATTGGTTGAAATAGATTATTTCTACCTGTGTATAATAAGAATCGCGATATACACGATAGTCGTATTGGGACTTATATTTATTCTCGCCTTCAGAGAGGGCTACCGTGAGGTTAAATTTTCCCCGCTTCTGACAATCTTATCGTCAGTTACCGCCGTGATTATTCACTTTTTATTTGCGTTGCTCTTCGGTTTCCAGAGCTTTGTCGCCGGCGGGGTACGTTTTATCTCCGCTGTAATGGAGTACGGGTCTTCCCTTGTCTCCTCAGAGCAAATTGACAGTATGGGATACGGTATTTTCATTTTTGTTTTCTTTGTGTCGGGAATCGTTTACTGTATCGATATCGTGGTTGCAAAAAAGTTCGGATGTCAGAAAAGGCTCATAGACAGAGAGGAGCTTACGGGCAGTAAAGAATGAATTTGTTTACAGGCTATAAATTAAAGCTGCCGCTTCTCGGTTTTCAAACGCCTAAATGAAAGGATAATAAATCTGTATGTCAAACGGAATTATAGTTTTGGACCCCGGACACGGTCAGTACGGAAACAGACATTTTCCCTATGAAAACTATGAAGGAGACTTTTTTGAGGGAACTCAGAATTTCGTTCTTGCCTCATATCTCAAAGCCGAGCTGAAAAAAAGAGACTTTGAAGTGATTATGACAAGAGAAAAAGTCCAGGATGATCCTTCCCTTTCCGAGCGTGGCGAGACTGCCGGAAAAAACAACGCTGTTCTGTTTTTGTCAATCCATTCAAACGCTCCCGGACCTGCGTCGGACAAGGACGCGTATCATTCTGTAAGAGGCGCTGTAACCTACTATTCGCTCACCGACGAAGAGGATGTGCCGTTTTTTATGGCACTGAACAAAGAGGTCAGCAGAGTTATGAACACTCCGGACAGAGGTATAAAAACACGGGAATACCCCGATAAACCCGGAGTTGATTATTACGGCGTCATACGCGCAAGCGTCGCGTCCGGTTGCAGACGCGCCGCCCTTATTGAACACGGGTTTCATACCAATCCCGAAGACGCGCTTTTTTTGCAAAGCAATGACTGTCTGAAAAGGCTTGCCGACGCCGAAGCCGAGGTTATTTACAGGTTTTTTGGTGTCGGTTCATGTAATAATACGGAAAGAGCACAAAATGAAGAGTTATAATAAAAACAATGATTCTACCGTGATCTCGTCAAAGGTTTTGAAGGTAGAGCCGGCAAAGACTGAAATCAAAGCATCCGATTACCGGAAAGTCATCCTTGAAATCAGCAAAGTTATAAGTGAAGGCGGATATAACCCGGTTTCTCAGTTATTGGGCTTTATTCTTTCGGAAGACCCGACGCACATATCAAATTACAGGAACGCAAGAAATATGATAAACGGCATCGACAGAGACACTTTGCTTGAGGATATGGTAAAATTTTATTTAGAGGGAGACGTCGATGAAAAATGACATTCTGATCTGCCGTAAATATCCCGGATACCGTATTGTCTCCCTCAAAGACGGACTTGACTTTTCCGACGGCTGTGTATTGGCTGTCGGAAATTTTGACGGAGTTCACGCGGCACACCGTGAGTTATTGAGGCAAGCCATATTATTAAAAAACAAAATTAACGCGAAAACAGCCGGCGCATGGAGCTTTTGTCAAAATCCGTTGGAATTTCTCTCAGAGACACCGCCTCCCTATATTTATGACACAAGAAAAAAGACTGCCGAACTGCTCAAGTGCGGAATGGACTTTGTGGTACTCTGTGATTTTAAAGTTTTCGGAAACATGAGCGCCGATGATTTTATTAAATCACATCTGAAAAATCAGCTGCACTGCACAGGAGTAGTCTGCGGTTTCAATTTTACGTTTGGCAGTGGCGGAACAGGCAAGCCCTGCATACTGCAAAACCATTTCGGCGCAAACAATACGGTTATTGTACCCGAAATCAAAATAAACGGTATAACGGTAAGTTCCACCGCAATCAGAGAAATGATTATGAACGGGGACACCGAAAATGCCGCGCTTTTTCTCACCTGTCCTTATTCCCTGACCTCAAAAGTGCTTACCGGCAAAAAACTGGGAAGAAAATTGGGATTCCCCACGGTAAACCAATGTTTCAAAGAGGGTTGTGTTATTCCCCGTTTTGGAATATACTCCTCAATCTGCACTCTTGAAAACGGAGAAAAACATATCGGCGTTTCAAACATAGGCATCCGTCCCACAATAACCGACGGAAGCGACAGCCACGCGGTCAACTGTGAAACATTTATTGACAATTTCAATCAGGATATTTACGGTCAGATTATAAAGACTGAATTTTACTCTTTCCTGCGAAGCGAAAAGAAATTTGCGGATGTTGAAAAGCTTAAAGAGGCAATTAAGAACGACGCGCAAAACGCCAAAAATTATTTCAGACAGAAAAAGATATCTTTCTGAAATATCACAATGTATAAGTATCAGATTTATATTATGTAAGAACTCCTATCAAACTTTTGAAATTTGATTTCAGCAACTTGTTTGTTTTAGAAATCAAACTTTATTTAAATTTTATTACGGTTTAAAAAATGTATAAAAAAACAGCCTTAAAATTATCAAAGACAATAGGATTCATACTTATTTTTATTTTAATATCTGCCCTGTGTTCGCATACCGTTTTCGCGACGGAATTAACACCGCCGACGATAAGCGGAGCCAAAGCCGTTTGCCTTTATAATATACAAACCGACAGTATGATTGTATCCCAAAACGCGGATGAATTGCTTCATACCTCAACCTCCGCCAAAATCATGACAGGATTATTGGCGTGTGAAATACTGGGGCAGCGATCAAACGAAACCGTCACAATTACGGAAGATATGATTGCCAATGTAAGCGGAAACAATATGCGGCTTTCGGCGGGCGAAAAAATTTCCTTCAATGACCTGCTTTACGGCGCAATTTGCGGAAGTTACAATGACGCGGCATATGTCTTGTCATACGTCGCGGGAGGCAATGTTGAGGATTTTGTCGCGCTTATGAACAGACGCGCGAATGAACTCGGCGCCGAGAACACCCATTACACAAATCCGCTCGGGTACCCGGACACCGACTCCATGCTGACCACCGCAAATGACACTCTGAAAATTGCCGCGGAAGCATACCAAAACGAACTTTATATGACTATATCCTCGGCGTTAAAACACACTGTACCGGCAAACAACATGAGCGATGAGCGTACTTTTTACAACCGAAATTACCTTATTTCCTCAAATTCCACCGCCGCGTATTTCAACTCGAAATGCAAAGGGATGAACGCCGGATATTCGGGTGATTTGGGCGGCTGGAGTGTTGTTACGGTTGCCCAAGACGACGGCGCGGATTATATATGCGTAGTGCTCGGCGGGAGCGAAAATGAGGACGGAAGTGAGATCTATGCTTATAATATCGCCAATACCCTGATTGATTGGGTCACCGAAAGCTACGGAACGGTTAAAGTAATTGATGAGGGTACGGAAATCGGAATGACGACTATACGCTTTACAGGTCTGAAAACCGACAACGCTCCGTATATTACAAGCGGGGATCTTTCCGTATACATACCGTTGAATATAGACGCCGAAAACGATCTGGTGTACGAGACAGTCCTTGACGGAGAGGCGTTTGACGCTCCTATCTCCGCCGGGACCGAAGTAGGCGAGCTCAAAGTGCTTTACGACGGGAAGGTTGTCGGAAGCTGCAAACTTCTGCTCAAGGAAAGTTATGAGAAAAATTCCATAGTCGCGGGCATTCAAATGATTTCGGACTACACACACAGCCGCGCGTTTATAGCAAGCGCAATATTCTTTGCCGTTTCACTCACTGTCGTACTGTCTGTTGTAAGATACAGATTTTACAAATACAACGGAAAAATCAGACGGTTGAAATAAAGCGTTTTCCTGACTTTAAGCTTTATTGAACCGCCTGATAAATATTAATACCTCAGCCGCCGAGGGCGATTGACCGCCTTAACGCTGTTTTGACTTAATATAACTTTCACGCTATATTCCGATTCGGTATTTTAAGATTTATAACCGCAGTTTTATTTGACAGGATTTTTACCGGACTTCTGCATACTCTCATGTTTGTACTTGATTTTTGTGGCTTCTCCGCCTCTTATGTGTCGCTCCTCCTTGTTCTTTTTCAATACTCGCTGAACATCCGTATACAATGCATAGTTCACATTTTTCAGGTTCTGAGTTACATCTTTATGTACCGTACTTTTACTTATTCCGAATCGTGCCGCAACCGCTCTTACGGTTGCGTTGTTTTCAACTAAGTACATTCCAAGGACCACACAGCGTTCCTTGCTCGATGATAAATACATCATAACGTTACCTCTGAGAATATTCTGATTAATTCGGGAAATACAATAAAAATATATGACATAAAAACCGTTTATATTAATTATTTATTAGTTTTTTATTTCGGAATGTAAAAATCTTTCCGAAATCAACAAGGAGAAATATGACGCCAGAAAGCATAAAAAACACAAATACCGACGCAACATATGATATTTTTGAGGGAATGACTTCTCTTTCCGCATTGATAAATTCGGTTTCGGCAAATAAAAGCGACAGAAAAATAACAGAAATATTTTACAGCGCAGACTGTGAAAAGAAAAAGCAACGTGAAATCTCTTTTTTAAAAAACAAATCAAAACAAATGAATTTCAGGCTGACGCGCGTGGACCCCGATTATTTAAACTCCATAACCTCCGGTAAAACTCACGGAGGTTTTGCCGCTGTCGCAACCAAACGCAGTTTTTTAAAACCTTCCGACTCAATTATTAAACCGGACGGCTTTTACGCGTTAATTGAAGGAATAGAAGACCCTTACAATTTCGGATATTCAGTGCGTTCGCTGTATGCTTCGGGTGTGGACGGGCTTGTGCTGGCTCCGAGAAACTGGATGGAATTTTCGGGAACTGTCGCAAAATCCTCCGCCGGTACTTCGGAACTGCTTGAGATTATGGAGGACGAGCCCACAGAGGCAGTACTTCATTTCAAGAAAAAAGGATACCGTGTAATCTGCGGCGGAATACGTGACTCGGTTTCTTTAAACGAAGCCGATTTCGGCGGAGCGATACTGCTCGTGATAGGGGGCGAAAAAAGAGGCATTTCAAGAAAAATCCTCGACCTTGCGGATACGGTTGTCCGAATTGACTACTCGAGAAAATTCAACGGTTCTCTTCCCTGTTGCTGCGCGGTATCCGTAATGGCTTTTGCAATAGCGCAAAAAAGAGGGTTTAATTCCCTTTAAATTTAAATTGCAGTACATAATGAATTGTTAGTAAAAAAGTCATCATTTGTTGAAAATAAGATTATATAAATTAAACTTAAATTGTGATATAATGTATACAGTGTAAAGAAAAATAAGTCAGATTTCAGGTTATAAGATTAAAACCATCACGGAAAAATCCGTGTTAATTTAAATTTATTTTTGGCGGTAAAGTTTGAAAATAAATTTTCAAACACGCCTTTTGTGATGCCAAAGGCAAACCGAACAAAACGCTGATTTGGAGTTAGAAAGGAACGGTCATAAAAATGGTAAAAAAGATTGCTTTTATAGGAGTCGGCAATATGGCGGGCGCCATAATTTCCGGCATTACTTCCCGCAAGGAAAATCCGATCACGTGGGATAATATTATACTGTATGACAAATACAGCGAGAAATGCGACAGATACAAAGCTCTCGGCGCTTTTGTCACTGAGAATATAGAGGAAGCCGTAACCCTTGCGGACTGTATAATACTTGCGGTAAAGCCCCAGAATTTTCCGGAAATATTACCGCTGATAAAAAACTGCCCCAATATTTCAAATAAGCTTTTTGTAACCATAGCCGCGGGCATACGCATAAAAACGGTATCCGACGCCGTAAACGGCGCTCCGGTTGTAAGAGTACTTCCGAATACGCCAATGCTGATAGGCAAAGGAGTCAGCGCCGTTTGCCGCGACAAAAATGTAAACGATGAAGATTTCGCGTTTGCGTGTGAAATTTTCAGCTCGTCGGGAAAAGTTCTTTTGATTGAGGAAGAAGAAATGAACCGTATAATCAGCGTTACCTCCTCTTCCCCGGCTTATGTCTTCACTCTCATAAACGCAATGTACGAAGGCGCTGTCGCTCAGGGTCTGGTTTCGGAAAATTCCGACGGTATTCAGCCAAAGCAGATTATTGACAGTATATGCGACACGATAATCGGCTCCGCCGAACTTATGAAAGCTCAGGACAAGACTCCTATGGAGCAGATAACTACGGTAGCCTCCAAAGGCGGCACCACCGAAAAGGCTCTGAATGAGCTTGAAAGGTATAAATTTACCGAAGCTGTGATTTCCGCGATGAAAAAATGTACGGCTCGTGCGGACGAACTGTCTGCCGAATCATAAAACACGATTTGTGTGCATACATTATAACCAAAAGCAAGTTTCATTGACGTTAAATACGTCGGGTTTCTTACTTTTTAACAGAAATAAAAGTAAAAAGGAATGCTTTGGCGTAATGTATAGCGAAAACAAAAAATTAAACGCCCCCAAAACCTCAGAGGTTACTTCAAGGGAGTGTCAAAACCAAAGTGTCGGCACGGCATTAAAAAAGACCGACTTATTCAGATTTTTACATAAGCTGTTAATCTGCATAGCATTTTTATCATTTGGCTTATTCATATCATACAGCGTCAAAAATCAGACTGACGTTTTGGAGCCGTTTGCGGAAAGCTACTTTTCATTTTTCTCCGATAACGAAGAATCAGGTTTGTTTTATAAGTTTTATACGGCATTGTACAGAGATATTATTACTTTCGCCCTTCTAATCTTATCCGCTCTCACTTTCTTTTATAACGCGCTTGGTTCAATACTGTTATCCGCCAACAGTCTGATTTACGGCATCTGTGCCGGTGTATTGATATTTTCGCGGCAGCCTCACAGGCTCTCCGCGGTTTATATAGCCGAGGCTGTCTGCGTTCTGATGTTGTTTATTTATATAATGACACGCGCGGCTGAATTCAACGAAAATTTTATTCGAAGCAAGCAGGATGAAAATATCAAATCCGACGGGCGTATATTTATTTCTCAGGACATGAAGCGCTATCTGACAGAAAGTCTGTTTGCGGTTTTGATATATGCCGCGATCAAATTTATTTCCTGTATGTTGTTGATAAACTTATAATGTATCCATTTAATACTGTTCAATGTCAGATATTCTTAATTTAAGAAAAGGAACTGAAAATTTTGGGAAACAAAGAAAACAAAAAGAAATTCAAATTATTTGATTTGAACCGGGACGGTAAGGGTGTTGAACCGGGAGAAGATACTACTCCCAATCTGAAATTTTTCTTTAAACAGCTCGGTCGGAAATTTTCAAAGATCATCTCACTCAATATGCTTATGGACATACAGATAATTACAATTATTGTCTGTATTTACCTTTATTTCTTCGGGAGCCCGGTAACCCCATCTGTAAATTATTCCGAATTTCCGCTGATATACGGAATACAGCAGATATCAACCGACGCGGTCACGGCAGTAAATCTCAGCGGGTTTTCATATCAGCTCGGACTGCCAACCTACAATACTTATATATATTGGGTCATCGGCGCCATTGTCGTATTCCATCTTTTGACCTACGGACTGCAAAAGGTTGGGTCAGTATATGTTTTGAGAGGTCTTGTGCGCGGAGACAGCGTATTCATTCTGTCAGACTATTTCTACGCAATCAAGAAAAACTTCAAACAAGGTCTGCTTCTGGGTATAATAGATACTGTAATCATCGCCGTTCTTACTTACGATTTCCTGTATTTTTTCAACTCCCCGTCTACGATGTTCAACAATTTCATGTACAGCGCCATAATGGCGATATTTATTTTGTATTCCATCGCCAGATTTTATCTGTATCTGATGATAGTCACATTCAATATAAAAATCGGAAAAGCTTTCAAAAACGCGTTTATTTTCTGCGCGCTCGGAATCAAAAGAAATATAATGGCTTGTATCGGCATTGTGATTGTTACGGCAATCGCAATAGGCATGGTTATGCTGCTTCTGCCCTTG
>CASEEB010000241.1 GCA_949286815.1 uncultured Eubacteriales bacterium
ATAGATAGTGAAAAAAAGATAGCAATTGACGGCATTCGGGCAAAAATAAACGACCAGAGGGCATATTCCGCGGAAAGGTGCAGGCAGATATTGTTTGGCAGTGACCCTCGCGGAATTTTGATTGACGGTACCGAGGACCTGATAAATCGGTTTGATGCGGATGATGTGGAGAGATGTTTACGTGTCACTCTTGATAAGGCTATGATAGAATGTTTTTACGTGGGACCTGAAAACGGCGAAAATATCGCGGACCGTCTTTCATCTTTCTTTGAAGAAATAAAATTCCGAGGCGCTGTAAGTGAAAGCTATTCATACAAAGCGTTCTCGGGAAAAAACAATCTTTCGGAGGTTACCGAGCGTCTTCCTGTCTCGCAGGGGAGACTTAATATAGGCTTTTTATGTGATACGGTACCGGGAGATGACAGATATTTCGCAATGTGTCTTTTCAACGAAATCTTCGGCGGTTCATCGGTTTCAAAGCTGTTTATGAATGTCAGGGAAAAAAAGAGCCTGTGTTATTACTGCTCCTCCGATTATATAAAATCATCCGGTGTCATACTTGTAAGCTGTGGAATAAAGTCCGGAAATCGAGACATCGTATATAAAGAAATAATGAGGCAGCTTGATAGCATTAAAAGGGGAAATATTTCGGATGAAGAGCTTAACAGCGCGAAAAAGATAATAACAAATGCGTTAAAACAGGTTGATGACAGTACGGCCGCGATTGAGTCATATAATTTTGAACGGCTTTTGGCGGGCACTGAAATGAGTACGGATTACTGTTTGCGGAAAATAAACGAAGTTACAAAAGCCGAAATTGCGGGCTGTGCGGAACTTGTATATCCAAAAGCGGTATTTTTCCTTTGCGGAGAGGATACAATATAGTGGATACATGACTGATTCTAACATGAATAATATAAAAAAATTTGAACATGAGCTTTTCGGTGAGAGCTATTATAAGATAAATCATCACAGCGGACTTGAAGTGTATGTTTTTCCTAAGGAGATGTCGGGCTATTATGCTATAATATCGGCTTCTTTCGGAGGGGCGGTTTCCGAATATTTATGCGACGGTGAGAAAGTTACGCTGCCGTTGGGATGCGCGCACTTTTTGGAGCACAAGCTTTTTGACAATGAGGACGGACAAGGAGCTGACGATGTTTTCTCATCGTACGGCGCATATGACAATGCTTATACTTCAAGTGAAAAAACGGCTTTTCTTTTCAGCTGCACAGATAATTTTGACGAGTGCCTGAGCGAGCTTTTGACGTTTGTCACTCATCCCTATTTTACGTATGAGTCGGTGAAAAAAGAGATTGGAATAATCGCGGAAGAAATACGCGGATGCGAGGACGACCCCTACGACAGATGTTATATGAACCTGCTTGACGGCATGTATTTTAACAATAATGTGAAAAATGAAATCTGCGGGACAGAGGAGTCAATTTCCGAAATAACTCCGGAAATACTTTACAGATGCTGTGAGGATTTTTATTATCCGGGAAATATGATACTTGCGGTTTGCGGCAATGTTACTCCGCAAAGGGTGTTGGACATCACGGACAAGTGTATTTTCAAGTCTGATATAATGAAAAGGATTAATGTTCCGGTATCTTTTGAACCGGCGAAAGTCAGAAGCAGTCTTGTCGAGAGAAAAATGTCTGTGGGAAAACCGATTTTCTGTCTTGGCATAAAGGATACAAATATTCCTTCCGACCCGGTTCTGAGGCTGAAGAAGAACGAGGCAGCGAATATACTTTGCGGAATGTTGTTTTCCGCGTCGGAACAGTTTTATATGGATATGATTGACAGAGGGCTTTTGTCGCCGGGATTTGACTGCGGATATTCCATAAATAAAAATACCGCTTACGTGATGATGTCGGGAGAAAGCGACGACCCGAAGACATTATGCGGGGAAATAACCGATTATATTGAAAGATGCCGCCGCTCCGACCTTGACAGAAAAGCGTTTGAGCGCGAGAAGCGTGTGGCATACGCCGCGTATGTCTCGGATTTTGACTCGATTGAGGATATAGCCTTTTCATTGCTTTCTTTTGCGGAAAACCGGGTGGATATGTTTGAATACGCGAAAATTCTTGACAGTATTGAGTTTGAAGACGTGGAAAGACTTTTTGATGAAATTTTTAATACAGACAATATGACTCTGTCGGCGGTAATGCCGATTGACGCCGATGCAAATAAAGATTGAAAAAGGAGAATGTACCCATGAACAGCAATATAACCGAGATTTCATTTCCCGGGTTGGGGATTGAGTCCATTGAAGTCAACAGAGTAGCGTTTACACTGAGCTTCGGGGAAAAAAGCTTTTCCGTCTACTGGTACGGAATCATAATTGTTTGCGGAATACTTTTCGCGTTTTGGTACGCGTATTTCCGCTCGAAAAACGAAAATGTTCTGCTCGACGATCTGCTTGACGTCGGTATTTGGACGGTAATACTCGGAGTTATAGGCGCAAGACTTTATTATGTGCTTACCTCGCTTGACCAGTTCGTACCGGAACCGTTTGATTTTTGGGAGTTTATGAAAAACGTTATAAATCTGCGTTCCGGCGGACTTGCAATTTACGGAGGAGTTATCGGAGGAGTTATCGGTATCCTGATTGTAACCAAGATAAAAAAAATCAACACGCTTAAGCTTACGGACATGATTGCTCCCGGAGTTATGGTCGCGCAGGCAATCGGGCGCTGGGGTAACTTTTTTAACGCGGAAGCTCACGGCGGAATAGTGGAAGAGGGAAGTCCGCTCTATTTTCTGAGAATGGGACTTCGTCCCGCGGGCTCTTCGGCGGATTTTCAGTATTATCACCCGGCTTTCCTCTATGAATCTGTCTGGAATCTTGTCGGATTTTTTATAATCAACGCTTTTTATAAAAAGAAAAAGTTTAACGGTCAGATATCGTGTATGTATCTTGCGTGGTACGGTTTCGGAAGAATGTTTATCGAGGGACTCAGAACCGACAGTCTGTATGTGGGGACCGTGAGAATTTCACAGGCAGTGGGGCTTATTTGTTTTGTGATTTTCGGAGCGCTGCTTGTGTGGGGATTGATTTATTCAAAAAAATTTTCTTTTGAGGGCTATGAACCTGTGGGAATCGACCGCATTTTAATACCTACACTTACGGATGGCAGAGTGAAAGCCGATGAACAGAATTTAAGCACTTCGGAAAACGGGGAAAAAGAAGAAGGCACGACAACTGCCGCGGGTGATGATAACGCTGATGCGGAAGCGGAAAATGCGGGAAGTACGTCAGAAGCTGTTGATACCGCCGACTCAGGGGAATCTGACACGAACACCGAGAAACAGGATGTTACGGGCAACGACGCGGATAATGAAGCTGAAAATTCTGACCTTGAGGATGATGAGGACATAGATGTCGATTCGGATATATATCGTGAGGAACAGAACAACACCGATGACAGTAATATAAACAACAATGAAAAAAATTTAAATGATGAAAGTGCGGATAACAAAACAGAGGGCGAAGATACAGAGAATAAAAAATTTTCGGATGATTGAAAGGATTTGTTTATATGGCTAAAATAATAGACGGGAAGGCAATATCGGCGCAAATCAGAAGCGAAATCGCGGCTCAGACAAGTGAGTTCAAAGAAAAATACGGGTTTGTTCCGGGGCTTGCGGTAATAATCGTGGGAAATGACCCCGCGTCATGTGTATATGTAAGAAACAAAAAAAGAGCCTGCGATGAGGTAGGGTTTTATTCGGAATCGTATGAACTGCCCGAAGAGACGACCCAGGAAGAACTTAACAGCCTGATTGACAGGCTGAACGCAGATGAAAAAATTCACGGTATACTTGTGCAGCTGCCGCTTCCGAAGTCTCTGAACGAATC
>CASEEB010000242.1 GCA_949286815.1 uncultured Eubacteriales bacterium
TTTTGCCGGAGCTGAGGGAGAAGGCGTATCAGTTTAATATGCCGGTTCATATCGGAAAAAATTGTTGGATCGGAGCCGGGGCGGTAATTGTACCGGGAGTTACGATTGGCGATAATTCGGTGATCGGAGCCGGCAGCGTGGTTACAAAGGATATTCCGTCTGATGTGGTCGCTGTGGGAAATCCCTGCAGGGTGCTCAGAGAGATAGGTGAAAAAGACCGCGAATATTACTATAAACAGAGAAAGATTGATTTTGAAAAACTGTAATTGTTTTTGTTCTTAAGGCTTGGATTTGTTTGCTGTCTGAAAAAAAATCACCCGCTTATCTGAAAAAGCGGGTGATTTTTATATTTAAATACGGACTTGAATCGTCTTATTCAATTGATTTCAATGATTCCGACATGTTTATCTTATTTATCTTGAAATTCATAAAGAAATTGGAAACAAGTGTGAAAATCAGGGTCAGGGATATGGCGAATACATAACTCCATACACTTATTCTCATGTCAAAATTAATCATATCGACCTGTATTTGCGACATGACATAGAAGTGTAAAAGCTTGCCCAACGGAAGGCCTATAATTCCTCCGATAACGGAGAGAATAATGTTGTCGCGAAGAACATAGGAAGACGCTTCCATGCGGTTGAATCCAAGCACCTTGACGGTTGCGATTTCACGCTGTCTTTCAATAATATTTATATTTGTAAGATTGTAAAGTACTATAAATGCCAATGCTCCGGAGCACAGGATAACCACGGCGACTATATAATCCATGCTTGACAAGGCGTCGTTTATCTGTCTGCGTTCGGTTTCAAGCTCATATACGCTTGAGCAGCTGCTGTCCTGGCGGATTGAGGCGGAGAGCTTTCCCATATCGGCGTCGCTTTTTACCGTAATGTAAGCTCTGTTTAACGGAAATACTTCGGTGTCGGTGTTTTCAATATACACATAGTTGTTTATATAGTTGTCGCATATGCCGCTTACTGTATATTGCCTGTCTTTTACGGTTATGCTGTCTCCCGTTTCTACGGACAGATTTTCCGCGAGTTTTTCGGTAATAACCGCGTTGTCCCCTTCCGGGTATGCTATGGCTTCCCCACCATTGTGAAGATATACAAAGTTTTCGAGGGAATTCTTCTCGGAGGCGACTACATAAGCGCTTTTTGAAGTGCTTGAGGATATTATGTCTGACTGTTCCTGATATACAAACACATACTGCTCACTGTCGTCTTTCCAGATTTCCGAAATCCTGTCGATGTCCTCTTGCGTGGCGGAATCGTTTAACGAAACACTGAGGTTGTAGTTGAAGATTTCTTCATATTGGTCGTTTACCACGTTCGCGATGGAGTCTTTAAGTCCGAAACCGGTCACGAGCAGGGCAGTACATCCGCAGATTCCGACAAGCATCATGAACATTCTCTTTTTGTATCTGAAAGTGTTTCTGAGGCATACTTTGTTGAGAAAAGAAAGCCTTTTCCAGATAACGCCGATTTTCTCCAGAAATATCTTTTTGCCTGCCTTGGGCGACTTCGGTCTGATAAGCTCAGCGGGTTTTTCGTGCAGGTCGCGGAAGCATGAGTAAGATGTAACTCCGATTGAACAGACAAGGGACGCGATTATGCACATGAAAAACATAAGAGTATCGAATTCGTAATTCGGGTCAGGAAGCGTATAACGTGCTTGGTAAATGGTCCATATTACCTTGGGCATAATGTAGGTGCCCAAAAAGAATCCCGCAAGGCATCCGAACAAAGCCGAGCTTGAAGAGTACAGGACATATTTCATGGCGATTGACACATTACCGCATCCCAGGGCTTTAAGTGTGCCTATCTGGGTTCTTTCATCGTTTACCATACGCGACATGGTGGTCATGCATACCAGTACCGCGATGAGAACGAAGAAAACAGGGAAGACGTTTGCGATACTTGATACTATGGCGGTATCGTTTTCATAGAGCGCGACTCCGGTATTGCTGTCGCGGTTTAAAACGTAGAGAGTCGGAGTTCCTATAATTTCTTCGGCGTTTTCCTGCCCAAGAATCGGAGCGAGCGCGTCCACAAGCTCGTTTTTGCGTCTTTGAGCGCATTCTTCGAGCACAAGCTCTGCCTTTTGCGAGGCGGTTTCGGAAAATTCTTCGTATTCATCGCTGTACAGGTCAAATTTTTCGCTGAAAGTCAGGTAGATTTCGCTGAATATATCTCCCGTATATGAATCGGGATGCACATAAATGTATCCCATAACGCTTCCGTCTCTCAAAGACGTCGTGCCCCTGTCCGAGCTTATATATTCGGGAGACGCGGCGATCCCGGTTATTTTGTATGTTTTTTCGGAAAATCTGTTCAGACTTTCCTCGCTGTTTTCATCGGTTATGGTTATTGTTTTTCCGATATCGTCTTCGCCGAATATGCTCGCGTCAACTATGCATTCGTCATTTGCGGACGGCATCTGTCCGTAAAGCAGCTCCGGAAGGTTGACAGTATTTGTTAAGGTTGATACCGTAAAGACCCCGGTGGCCTTTTGTGAGGAAATATAAAGAGTTTCGGAGTAAGCGCCTTCAACGTCTTTGAATTCCGAAAGCGCGGCGAAATCGTTTACGTCATCTTTGTCAAGTCCCAAGGTTGAGATGACCCTTAAGTCGTATAAATTGTATTTTTCAAAGTATTCGTCCGCGGACGAGACCATTGCGGGTCGGCAATTTTTCAGCCCCGCGAAGAAACCGACCCCAAGCGCGATAATGGCGAAGATTGAAAGATATCTGCCCATTGACGATTTAAGGGAGCGGAACAGAGATTTCATTATGTATTTGTTCATATCCTGCCATTCCTTTCTTGATTATTTACAGATATTTTAACATTCTTTACCATTCAATGTTTTCCACCGGAGTGGGCGTGGGGTTTATGTATGACGAAGAGACCGTGCCGCTTTTTATTTTAATGACTCTGTCCGCCATATCGCAAAGCGCTTTATTATGAGTAATTATCACAACGGTCATTCCGGTGTTCCGACCGGTGTCCTGAAGCAGTTTGAGAATTGTTTTACCGGTGTTGTAATCGAGCGCTCCGGTGGGTTCGTCACACAGCAACAGCTTCGGATTTTTGGCAAGCGCGCGGGCTATGGCGACTCTCTGCTGTTCTCCGCCCGAAAGCTGAGCGGGAAAGTTCTGAATTCTGTGTTCAAGTCCGACCTGACCGAGAATTGTGGCGGCATCCTGCGAATTTCGGTTTAGCTGCGCGGCTATTTCAACATTTTCAAGAGCGGTAAGATTAGGAATGAGATTGTAAAACTGAAAAACAAAGCCTATATCTTTTCTTCTGTATTCGGTAAGCTGCCTGGAATTGTAAGCCGATATCTCCTGTCCGTCCACGTTAATTTTGCCTTCCGTGAGAGTATCCATGCCTCCGAGAATGTTCAGCAAGGTTGTTTTGCCGGCTCCGGATTCCCCGACTATTACACAGATTTCTCCTTTTTCAACCTGAAAACTGACGTCATGAAGTGCTGTGACTTTGAGCTCTCCGCTTATATAGTCCTTTTTCACGTTTTGTACCTCAATATAGCTCATAGTATCATCCCCTTTCTTTAAAATATATTTAAAAACCAAAATTATGTTAAAGACTGCCGTAAATTCAGGGAAGATTCCGGCAGTCAAAGATATATATATTATTGATTTATAAACAAAATTTTTCACTTACACCTATTGGCATTCGGCAAAGAAGCTTTAAATGCAGTTTTATTACAGCAGAGATTTTCTGATTTCCTCGCCGGTTTTCGGGCTGAGATATGCGGGAGGAATATCAAAAACGGTTTTGCAGCCTTTATGTCCTTCTGCCGACATACGGTACGCCGCTCTGGCGTAAGCCACAAGTACAGACGAGGTAAACTCAGGATTTGAATCGAGTTTTAAGCTGTACTCAATTATGTGTTTGTTTTCGTTGTTCATTCCGGTATATCCGCTTCTTATGACAAACCCGCCGTGAGGTATTCCGCTGTGATTTTTTTCAAATTCCTCCCGGCTTATGAAATGAACCGTGGTATCGTAATCCGAAAAATAGTTCGGCATGGTTTTTATTTCGGTTTCAATGCGCTTAAGGTCCGCGCCTTCCTTTGCCACGACAAAACATTCGCGTGTGTGCTTCTGCCTTGTGGTAAGTTCCGGGTTTTTTCCGCTTCTTACCGCTTCAAGCGCGGATTCTACCGGGATTGTATACTGTTTGGCGTCGGCTACGCCTTCAATACGGCGTATGGCGTCGGAATGCCCCTGGCTTACGCCTTTTCCCCAGAATGTATAGTCCTTGCCGTCGGGCAAAATAGCCTCGGCGTAAAGACGGTTGAGTGAAAACAGACCGGGGTCCCATCCTACCGATATAATAGCTGTTTTTCCGCCTTCCGACGCGGCTTTGTCTACCGCTTCAAAGTGTTCGGGAATTTTGGCGTGCGTGTCGAAGCTGTCAATGACATTGTAAAGCTTTGCCAGCGCGGGAGTCTGGGTCGGTAGGTCTGTAGCGCTTCCGCCGCAAAGAATCATAACGTCAATATCTCCGGTCATTTTCAAAGCCTCATCGGCGTGGTATACACCGACATTTTCTGTCAGAATACTTACATTTTTAGGATCGCGGCGTGTGAATACTGCCTCAAGCTTCATATCCGGGTTTTTTCTTATTGCGGCTTCCACACCCTTGCCGAGATTTCCGTATCCGTAAATTCCAATTCTGATGCTCATAGTTAAAATGCCTTTCTGT
>CASEEB010000243.1 GCA_949286815.1 uncultured Eubacteriales bacterium
GCCGGAAAAATAAATGAAAGGAAACCCAAAATGAAAAAAACAGCATCAATATTTTTGTCGTTCGCGGCAATTGTCTTAATGCTATGCGCCTGTCTTGTCATAAACACAGGCGCTGTTGACGCAAATACAAACGAAGACGGAGGCTTGGAAATAAATTTCAACAGTGAATCCGACACAAACTATTTCAATTCCCCTACCGACACCAATGTGGATTATGACAGCGAGGAAAACGCGATAAAGTTTACGGTTCGGAAGGATTCGCAGGACCCCAACATAAATTTCACTGTTTCAAGACTTGCGCGTTACACCGAGGAGGGCGCGTTTAAATGTGAGGATTACAAATACATAATCATAAGGGCAAAAACCCCCGACACCGATATCAGCGCTTCGTTTAAAATATATTTCACCACATCGACAAACCCCATAAGCGAAGGATTTACTTCTTCGTTTTCGCTGACAAGTGACAACGAGTGGCACTATTACATGGTTGATATGTCTCAGAACAGCCAATGGACAGGAAATCTTACCGATATGAGACTTGACTACAAAACCACGGCAAGCAAAGGCGAGAGCGTGCTTATTTCCCAAATGATGTTTTATAAAGACGAAATCGCCGCGTATGAAAAGATAATTTCCCTTACACTCGGCAATTCTGAAGAAAGCGGTTCTGCGGATGAAAACACGAGTGAATCGCTGCCTGCCGAATCTCAAAGCACGGCGGAAAACATGTCGGCACAGGAATCTTCAACCTCAGAAAATCAAAACGAGTCAGGCTGCAATTCTTCCGCTTCAATTTCGGCTGCCGTACTTTCGGCGCTGGCGGGGCTGTCATTTGTCAAAGGCAAAAAATTCAGAATTCCCGTTCTTTTAGCTGTTTTGTGCCTTAGCATGTTATTTATCGCAGGATGCACTCGTGATGACGGAAACGACACCGATACCACATCCGGAGAGCAGGAAAGCGTAACCGAAAAAACCGACGAAAACACATCGGAAAACAACTCGGAAAGCCAATCTGAGGAAAATACATCGGAAGAAGAAACCACGGATTATTTCGAGTATACGGAAATTGAAACCGTAACTCCCGACCCCTCAAAGCATGTGGATATTTCAATCACCGGAGAAGGATACGACATATACCGCGTTCCTCAGGGTACTTCAGGATACAGATACGGCTGTTCAATGATAAGACATGACGACAACTCGCTTGACGCCTATTTCGCATCCGTGGGCGCGGACGGCGAATGGGACTGGATTACATACAAACATTCGGATGACAACGGGGTAACATGGACAAATGAAAAGGTTGTACTTACGCCTACCGACAAATCAATGGACTTTTACTCGGTATGCGACCCGGGCGTGGTATATTTCAACGGATATTATTATCTCGGATATACTTCTACCATAAGCAACGACCAGGTCTGCAACAATGTCTATGTCGCGCGCTCCGAAAATCCCGACGGACCGTTTGAAAAATGGAACGGAGAGGGCTGGGGCGGCAATCCCGAACCCATATTCTATTATGACCAGGACTGCGCGTCATGGGGAATGGGTGAACCCTCGTTTGTCGAACTCAACGGCACTCTTTATATTTATTATACAAACACTACTCCTACCGGAGGCTATACAATGGTGGCTACCGCCGACGCTACAGACGAAAACTGGCCGGCAACCATTATCGAGCACGGAGTGGCAATTCAAAAAGGCGGCGTGGACTCGCTTGACGTTAAATATGTGGAAGACTACGGGAAATTCCTCGCGATTGCCACCGGAAACAGAATGACCGCAGACAGCTATGTGGTATTCTACGAATCCGATGACGGAATTACCTTTACACAGTGCGACGCCGTAAAAGAAAACACATTAGCCTTTTGCCACAACGCCGGAATCTCCGGTACTCCGAACGGTCACATCAAACTTTCGGATCAGACCTTTATTATATACGCTTACGGCACCGACTGGGGTCAGTGGAACACACGTGTACAGCCCATAAGTATAACTCTTTCCGACAAAACCACAACTCAGATTATTGAAGAAGGACTGAGCAAGGACAACATCAACGAAGAATACGAGCGCGACCCGATATATTCGGAAAGCGAGCTTTGGCCTGTATGCATCAAGTCGAACCCCGATGTTTATGAGTTCGCCGTAGATCACGGCAAATTCGTAGCTAAGATATATTGGTATGATGTTTACCGCAGCTCACACCAGATAATAGACCCCACAGGTCTTGTGCTTTCGGGATACGATGAAAATATTGTGACTTTCAACGGATATATCGGAGAAATAAAAGGTATCGGGGAGACAACGGTTACCGTCGAATACAACGGATGCAAGACCACATTCAAGATTATAGTCACCGAAGAGGGCATTACCGGTACCGGTGAAAATATCGTTTCGTTTACTCCCGTAAGTGAAAACTATACAATTGATTTGTCAGGTCAGATGACCTACAGGCCTCAGATCAGGGCAAAGGTTGTCTTTGACAACGGCGAATTCGACGAGCTTTTTGTAGAAGCGTCGCAGAAAGACGGTTCGTTCCCCGTAAC
>CASEEB010000244.1 GCA_949286815.1 uncultured Eubacteriales bacterium
AACACATGGAGCTTTACAAGATTGGGAAAGATTGAAAACGTATCAAGGGAAGAATTGCTGTCAGCGTTCGGAGACGGGGAAGTGACTGTCACTTTTTCGCTGTCACAGCCCTGAAAAATTGATGACGGTCAGATTAAACTCATTATAATATTAATATTTGGACAAAATAAAAGATTGCGAAGGTTAACACAGGTTTGCCTCGCAATCTTTTTTATTCAATTTACTTTATCTTTTTTCCGTCCGAAAAAGCCTGGCCGACCTTTTCGCCGATGACATGATAAGCGTTGTTCGCGCTGTCAAAGGTTATGGGGCGGAGCTTCATAGGGTCGATTTTTCCGTCCGTCAGTACTCTTTCGTCGGCGCATACATTGATTATCTCTCCCACAAGACGGCAGGTGTCCTTATCGTAGCTTTTCAGTTTACATTCTATCGCCATGGGAAGCTCCGTGATTATGGGAGCGTCGACAAATTCGCTTTTTACGACGTGAAAGCCGCATTTTTCAAGCTTATTGTCTACCTTGTTGCCCGATACTATTCCGAGATAGTCACATTCCGCCACGTAATCGGCGGTCGCCATACTGATTGTAAACGCTTTGCGAGCAATCAGATTTTTGGTGGTTTTATGGCCGGCGCTGATGCAGACCGATATCTCGTTCTCCTCGCTGACTCCTCCCCAAGCCGCGTTCATGGCGTCGGGAACGCCGTTTTCGTCATAAGTTGCGATGATATACACCGGCATTGGATAAACCAAAGGTTTTACTCCGAAATTTTTACGCATTTTCTTTTCCTCCTGTTTTACCTTTTTTATAAAAAAGCGCATATCCCCCACACCTTTCGGGCAGCGGGCTTTTGCTCCTTCACACTTTTGTCTAAAGCGCATACAAGAATGTTTGTAAGCTTTTGCATTATTTGCTCGCTTCAAAAAATAAATATTACACTGATTGTGCCGGTTTTCCGCGGACTTTTTTCATCCGACATTACCTACAATAAGCATGGCAAACAATAATTTTGCGTTAATTTGTGCGTTCGGGCGGAAAAACAGCAATAGTTTTGAACTCAGGGCACAAATTGCCTTACAGCTTAAACACGTTCAATCCCACCTGCTCGTCGAAGTATCTGTCCACGCTTCCGTTTATAATGTTTATAACCAATTCGCAGGTCGCGCTGACATAAGCCTGATTCAGGTGTCCTCCGAATACTTCGCCTTTCTCATTTCCGGCGCTCATATGTAAATGGCAATAGAAATTGTCATCCAGCGTATTGATTGTTCCTGTAAGTGAGACAATTTCAAAATTGCCCTTGAACCGGTTTGACGTGTACTTTTTTTCTTCGGGGTCATAAACACCGACCGTAAAATTATTTGTCGCTCCGAGCGCCTGAACGCTTGCGAGTTTTATTTGCTCTTTCAGCGCGATTTCTTTTATTTGTTCAAGTATTTCTTCGCCTTTATCGATTCTTGCGATAAGGGTATTTTCAAATCTTTTGTATTTCATATCGCAGTCCTCTTTTATATATATTTGCCCGATTTTTTTAACTGTTTACATTATATATAATATTTATTTTTGTAATGTCGTAAATGCAGTAATATTGAAAGACTTTCGGAATTTTTTGCGTCATGAGTCATGAAAATATCAGTTAAGAGTGCCCAGGAGCCGATTGACCGACAGCATAAAGTCTGCCTTGGCGCGTTCGGTGAAAAGCTGTACTTTGCCCTTTGTTTTCACTTCCTCATAGGCTTTGGTCATGACCCAGACGTTATTCACGTAAACCTCGTAAAACTCGCTTCTGGCGAAAATTTTAAGCTCGTAGCTTTTCCCGTACTCCAATGTCATATGTTTAAAGTCAGGGTTGCGCACGGCGCCGCCGTTCACCACGTCGAAGTGAAAATGACCGTAGCCTTCAAATTTGCGATATCCAAGCTCTTCCATGCATACTTGTTGCTTTTCATAGTCAAAATAGACGCAAATGCCGTTTTCATATTCGGAGTCTTTTTCGTTTACCCGCAGAGCCACGCCGGCGCGCGCGCCTTTTTCCATGGAAATTGTCACCGAAACGCATATGTCGGTTTCGTTTTCGCAAACTGTCAGCGCGCTGCCCCATCCGAGGCAAAGACCTTCATATAGATTGTCTTTTTTGCTCCAGACACCCAAATCGTTCTCCACGCCGATGTTTGCCAATTTCACGCTTTCGCCGAGCAAATTATCCATTTTGTCGAAATACATCAAAAACAGACTGCCGTCGGAATCGGCTTTTACTTCTTTCGGAAAGGCAAAGCCTACTCGTGTGGCGGTGATGTGGTGGTAAAGCAGGCGTTTGCCTTCCGCCATAGTGCTTCTGGCGGCCCAGGAACACTGCCGGTCGCCGGAGGTGCCTATCAAAAGGCAGTCGGGCAACCACTCAAACCGGCGGGTTTTTTCGTTGTACATTTTATAATATGTTCCTGCCGTGTCGCTGCGGGTGGAAGTGTGCACGCGTGTTCCGCCCCAGGCATGGTCCAGAAACGTAATGTAGCGATGTTTGTCAAGAGTAAAGCAGTCGGGGCATTCGGCATATTTTACCTTGTCGCCCACATTGTCAAGCGGCGGCAGGTATTCAAAGCTTTTAAAGTCACGGGTGCGAAGGTTTGCCACCAGCGCGCCTGTGGTGCTGTGGTCAAACCGAGGGGTTCTGGCACACATGCATATATAGTACCAACCGTCTTTTTCCTCGTAAACCAACGGGTCGCGCCAGGCGGTGAACATGTTGCCGTCGCGCGGCGAGACCTCTTTGGCATAAATTATACCGTCTGACATAAGGACGGGATTGTTTTTATACTCGGTCCAGTTGTAAAGGTCGCAGGATTCATAAAGACCGTAGACCTGCTTATGTTCTTTCGGCTCAATCGAACCCAAAAGCATTTTGTAACTTTCGCCTACTTTTTGCAGACAGCCGGTCAGCGGTACGCCTATCTGATTCCATCTGCCATCGCCGCCGAAGCCGCATATGTCCTCATGCTCTTCAAAGGTCACAAAATCCCTTGTGGTTGCGTGACCGATGTTTCCCTGACTGAGATAGAACAGATGATATGTTCCGTTTTCTTCGTAAAGCGTGGTATCCCACATTCCTTTTTCTTTTGGTCTGAATAACATAAAATACTCCTTGTTGCGTTTTCGACGGTTTATCTGTTGACATTTGGGGGCTTTGCAAATTTTAATTTTAAGTTATTTACTTATTGATTTGCAAGGCTTGCGGACAGATTTTTCAAAAGTCCGGCGCAGCCGTTGCGGATATCACGGTACGCGATATCAAATCTCCCGGAGTACCAAGGATCCGATATATCTTTGTCATATCCGCTGTATTCGGTCAGTTTATGAATTTTTTTGTCGGGGTCATTTCCGAGTATGCGGAGCATGTCCCGTATGTTGTAATTGTCCATTCCGATAAAAAGGTCAAAGTTGTTATAGTCGCTTTGTTGAAGTCGTGACGCGCGTTTATCCGTATATGGGACCCCGTGTTTGGTCAGTTCCTCCCGAGCCGGGGGATAGATAGGATTTCCGATTCCGTTGTGTATCTCCTCGGAGCTCGTAGCGCTTGAGCAAACCGAGAAGCTGTCCGACAAACCCTTTTCGTCTGCTAATTTTTTAAATATAAATTCAGCCATGGGCGAGCGGCAGATGTTGCCATGGCACACAAACATTATTTTTATCATATTTTAGTTATCGCTTTTGCCCGATCTCAGAATTTTTTCCATTGGCCTGCCTTTTGCAAGCTCGTCTATCAGTTTGTCCAGATATCTTATATCGCGTAAGGTCTTGTTTTCAATATTTTCCACACGTATTCCGCATACCGTGCCGGTTATGAGAAATCTGTCGGGATTCATCATGGGAGCGAGCGAAAAAAATTGTTCAAGAGTGATGTCTGACTCTGTATGCCGCAGTAGGTCTTCGTTGCCGTATCCGGTAAGCCACATTATTATACTGTCCACTTCTTGCCGGGTGCGGTTTTTTCTTTCGGCCTTTGCCACATAAAGACTGTAGATTTTTGAAAAAGACATGTTTAA
This sequence comes from uncultured Eubacteriales bacterium, assembly GCA_949286815.1. Taxonomy (GTDB): domain Bacteria; phylum Bacillota; class Clostridia; order Oscillospirales; family CAG-272; genus SVTX01. Next base: position 4,040 of record CASEEB010000244.1, read on the forward strand.
AACTTTGTCTGTCATTGTAATACCTCATACCGCCGCGGGCGGCTCAGATAGATATGTAAAATTTTCGTATTTTGATTTGCGAAACAATTTATGCGTGAATTACACTATACGTCTGCGCGGTAAAATTAAGTTTTCATTCACCCTGTAAATACAGAATTAATTTTGTTCGGTCTCAAATCTTTCCGCACCCCAGAAATTGGGGTAAAGCTCACCTAAAGTTATTGTTTGCTTTGTACGGATGTCGAGCAATATTTCAATATCCCGACTTTCACGGTCGAGCTGCATCATAAATTCACGACATGCGCCGCAGGGAGGACCTGCCTTTCCGTCCGGCATTACCGCCACCATTTTTCTGATTTTGCTTTCACCGTGGGTCAGCATGTTTGCGATAGCGTTTCTCTCGGCGCACATTCCAAGACTTGAGCAAGTGTCAATGCATACGCCTACATAAATGTTGCCGCTGTCTGTAAGGATTGCGGCGGCGACTCCGCCCGCTTCTATAAAAGGGGAAATAATCCGTCCGTTTTGCACTTCCTTGGCTCTGCCATATAATTTATCCCATATATCCATGCGTTTAATCCTTTGTTTGAAAATTTTAAAATATAATTCGGGCGGTTTTGCATATGCAAAACC
>CASEEB010000245.1 GCA_949286815.1 uncultured Eubacteriales bacterium
TTATGAGCAACCAGCAGTTTTTTATTCTGACCGTCACTGTCCCCTATAAATCCGAAAAACATATCAAGAGCTTCGGGCGTCTTGGGCGCGTCGGCTACCATGTCGTCGGTAATTGAAGTTAGCTTGGTAATTTCCTCGGGAATCGGCACTTCCGGATTTACAAAGGTATTGAATTCTTCGATAACCTGTCCGTCTTTTATTCTGACAGCCCCTATTTCGGTTATCTTGCAGTTCTGAACCGACAGACCCGTGGTTTCAATATCAAAAACAATCGCCTCATCATATAATCCGCCGTTATAGCTTCCGTAAATGGCCCCCGCGGTGTCGTTTACAAAATAAGCCTCTATTCCGTAAATTACTTTTTGTCCGGTTTTTTCGCTTGCCAGCATAGCTTCCTGATAACCCTGAACATTTCCGTGGTCGGTAATCGCAATAGCCGGGTGCCCCCATGCTTTTGCCTGTTTTACCGCGACATCCGGCGGTATCAGCGCGTCCATGTTGGACATATTGGTGTGCAGATGAAGCTCCACTCTTTTCACCGGAGCATTGTCGGTACGCGGAAGCTTTTTGATTTTTGCGATACCGTTAAGATGAAACTGAAAATCAGGTCCTTCTGTCTTGTCCCTTCTTACCTCTTTTTTCGCGTATCCCTTAAGCGCCAATACGTTTCCGTCCTTCGCCGCTCCCGAAATTTCATCCGCGTCCTCAGGCGAAAGAGAGAAGCACTTTACTTCAATCGAGGAATTTCCGTCGCTCAGACAAAAAGTTATATTATATTTATCTCCCGCGCGATTGAGCTCTTTACTGAATCCGAAAACAGTTCCCAATATGACAATATTCCTGACAGGACTCGTAATTGAAGCAATTGCCACCGGATTTACTTCAAAAGTATCGCCGTACACATACTCACAGGCGGAAATATCAAAAAAGGTGTGCCCTATCCGACATACTCCGTCATTAATCACAGGCGTGCTGTCTTCGTCAAACAGTGTCTGAACTCTCGGAAGCTCGATTTTTTCCTCTGTCGGCTGCGCCGTATTGATTCTCGCGTTATAGCTTGCGGCCTCAGCCGCCAACCTCTTGTCGTATTCTTCAATTGCTTTCTGAAGCGAATTATTGCTCGAAAGAAATATTTCATCTTCCGTATGTATTATATTTACATTGAGTTTAATGCCGAACTCGGAAAATATTATCCCCTGCATAACCTCGGGAGTGCGCGCGTCATACAGCAGTTTAACACCTCCCTCGGCAAAAGGAATTTCAACTGTAAGAGTATTATCCTCAAGATTATATCTGTATTTATTGAAAAAGCCTTTCGCAACAATACCGACGTTTTCGGTTTCTTTCAGTATTTCGGGTACATAGCTCTCACGGAAAAGCTCACTCGGATAACGCGGCAATATTTTAACCCACGAAAGACCGTACGCTTTTGCGATTTCGTTTTCTATCCGGTAAAGAGTGTCTTTTTCAATAATGTTCGGAAAACACGCGTATATTTGTATTATGCGGTTTCCCTTATCCGCCTGAAGCTTGATATTATCGGCTGACAGCAGTATTTCCGCGTCTCTCTCGTTCGGAGCGTATTTACCGAATATCTGCAAAAATGTTTTAGCCATTTTTATTGTTTCTTTCTGCCTTCAACTTTTTTATTTCCTCAATAAGCACGTCAATAATATTGTCTTCGCTTATTTTACCCAATACTTTGCCGTGAGAGAACAAAAGCGCCTCTCTACTGCCGCCCGCTATGCCTATATCGGCTTCTCTCGCCTCTCCGGGTCCGTTCACCGCACAGCCCATGAGCGCCACCTTTACCGGAAATGACAAAAGTCCTTCCGCTTTTGCGGCGTTCTCAAATTCGGCGGAAAGCCTGATAAGGTCTATCTTGGTTCTGCCGCACGTAGGACAGCTCACTATGTCCATTCCGCACTGACCATCTACCGACAGCGCGTTCAGAATATCTTTTGCGGCCGCTACTTCTTTTATAGGGTCTGCCGTGAGCGAGACGCGGAATGTATCTCCGATTCCCTCGCACAGCAAAGCTCCTATGCCGGCGGAACTTTTTATTATCCCCATATGCTCACTTCCCGCCTCGGTAACTCCGAGGTGTATGGGATAATCACATTGTTGCGCAATCAGCCTGTTTGCCGCTGTCATCTGTGCCACATCGGAAGACTTGATGGATATTACAATGTCGTAAAACTCATATTTTTCAAGCAGCGAGGCGTGATACAGCGCGCTTTCGCACAAAGCCTGCGGGGTAGGTCCGCCGAATTTTTCAAGTATATGTTTTTCAAGCGAGCCGCTGTTTACTCCTATTCTTATCGGTATATTGTACTTTTTACAGGTTTCGGCGACCAGACGCACTCTGCTGTCGTCTCCGATATTGCCCGGATTAATGCGTATTTTGTCCGCGCCGCACTCGGCTGCCCTTATCGCCGCCTTATAGTCAAAATGAATGTCCGCGACAATGGGCGTTTTTATTCCGTTTTCCTTGATGAATTCTATGGTTTTGGCGGCCTCCTCGTCGGGCACCGTAATTCTGACTATGTCACATCCCGCGCTCGCGAGTTCCTTTACCTGCAAAAGCGTTGACCGCATATCCTTTGTATCGGTATTCGTCATGGACTGAACGGCGATTTTGTTTTCTCCTCCTATCCCGACTTTCCCGACCTTTACTTCCCTGCATTTTCTTCTTATACTGTTATAATTCATTTAAAAATAAAATTCCTTTCAATTTGCCGTATTGTCATCTGTATCATGGATTATATTCCGGTAATTTTCGGAGTTCCGAAAACATTTACAGACAAAACCTCGGTATATCAACCGAAAGAGAATTCAGAAAGATCATTATCAGCCGCGTTTTTTCAATCCGTTTATTTAAAACAGGTTCATTACATCTCTCACGGTAATAAACAGAGCCAAAGCCATAAGAAGCATGATACCCACAGTATTTATCGCCTGCTCAACTTCCTTTTTAACACATTTTCCGGTTATTAACTGATACAGGTGGAATATAATATTTCCGCCGTCAAGCGCCGGAAACGGCAAAAGGTTAAATACCGCAAGGTTCATTGTAATCATGGTAAAAAGATACAAAAGAGTGGAAAATCCGGCCTGAGTCGCCTGACCTACCACACCGGCAACGCCCACAGGTCCGGAAACGGCGTCCAGACCGTATCTTCCGCCTATCATATCGACAATACTGTCGAAAACCATCTTAACCGTCGAAAAAGAGCGGAAAAAAGCGTGTTTCATAATATTCTTAAAGCTCGGTCTTTCGGCGTATATCTTAAAATCCTCTTCCCCCAAAGTTACTCCCTGAGTCTCTATGGTCGGAAAGGACACGTCATGCAATGTGATTCTCTCGCCGTTTCTTTCAACCACAAGGTCAACCGGTTCATAGCCCTGATTGGTGATCTCATATACGAGCTCCTGTCCCGTAAACACGTATACGTTATTGACCTTGATTATTTTGTCATTCGGCATTAAAGGTTCCGCTCCCTTGTCCGATACCGACTCATACGGACTTCCGTCCGCGTTTTCGGTCTTGAACTCGGCGACTACCGTGGACGCAAGACGTCCGTCTTTAACAGCCTCGATTCCGACAAGCGTGAACATGCAAATAATGCCCAGCAGTATATTCATTACGGGGCCGGCAAGAGTTATAACA
>CASEEB010000246.1 GCA_949286815.1 uncultured Eubacteriales bacterium
GCAAGAAGGAGAGCTACAATCACCAATTATTGCTAATATAAAATATGATCCTAAGGATCCCGACAGTGGTAAATACGGTTTTATAATGCATTCTGGGGAGGATCTATTGCTTTATGAAATCGGAATATATGAGTATTTTAACATAAAATTGAAAGAAGTATATAAGTTGGATCTGATAACACATGAAAACGGTATGCAAAGTGATGTTACATTATATCTCGGTATGGCGGAAGATATTTTCCCGTTGCAAGTAAAAGCAGGAGAGACTTACGAAGTAAAGTATGAAATAAGTTATAAGTACGATGATCCTGAGAAACAGCCGATAAGAGCATGGGTTGATACTTACAGTGTATATGAATATGACGGAAAAAAATATCAAAGTCTTGCCGGAACACTTTTTTACCATAGCACATATGATCCGGAAAAATTGGCAGACGATTTGCTCGGAGAAGATTACAGGTAGATTAAGGAGGAATGTAATTTGAAAAGGCGCGTGTTTATAGTATTTGTAATGCTTGCGGCTTTGGCGGTTCTGGCGCTCACAGGGTGCAAGAAACAAGAAAATCCCAATTCGCAGGAAACCGAGACCGAAAGCGGAATTATTGGCAAAACAGTTCTTACAAGACAAAACATTCCGAACACGGTTGTGTATCACGCAAGAATATCTGACGAAAATCCCGAAGTCTATGAAAAGAGCGAGATATACAAGGGAATAGATATAGATGAAGTGACGGCAGAGCCGTTGCAGCTGTTGAAACCTGACTCCGTACTGAACAGCCATTCCGCAAATAAAGTGTTGTTCGGGCACGACGGTATATTTGTAAAAGCAGAGGAAAGTACGGAAGGTGTGATTGTTACATATCTTGATGTAAATAATCTTTATATTGACGTTCCGGTTGAATACGGCACTGTCGATATGTTGCGGTTTTGTTCGGGAATGACGGTATTTTCATCAGTGCCGGGAAGGTCATCCGGGGGATATGAAACCGAAATAATATCAATTGGTTATGTTATGTCCGAAGACGGAAAGTTAAATGTGCGCTTCAAGGCGCCTTACGGTCTTCTGCCCGGCGAGAGTGTCAGAATTGAACTGAAAATCGGGATGAGAGAAAACATACTCGCATTAGAGAAGGATTATTTGTATGAATCCGCGGGCAAGAGCGGTGTTTATGTTCTCGAGGGTGAAGAGTATAAGTTTTATCAGATAGCGGTATTGTCCGAATTTCAGGTTTACAATAACGGTGTTTATACGGATTATGTTGAGATTTCCGGTATTGATGAGGGAACCGAAATATACCGGCTTTCAGAGGACAAATTCAGAGACGATATAGAGAAAATATTTGAATGAATTGTCCTTGTAATTGATTTAAAGCGCGTAAGAGTCAGAATTGATTTATAAGTCTGCATAACATAATTTATGATTGTGCTTTTGTTGACAGAATGGAACAGATATGAGTGAAAAGATAATATCTTTAAAAGATATCCGAAAAACCTACGACGGCAAAAAATATGTGCTTGACCGGCTTGACCTCAGTATCGAAAGGGGAGAACTTGCGGTCATTACCGGAAAATCCGGGTCAGGTAAGAGCACGCTAATGAACATAATAGGATTGCTTGATACTTTTGACGAGGGAAATTATACATTTGAGGGAGAGGCAATTGACTTAAAGCGTAAAAATTATTCGCATCTGAGGGGCGGCAAAATAGGATTCATATTTCAGTCTTATTATCTTATAGAGAGCCTTTCCGTAAGTGATAATATACTCATGCCATTATTGTATTCCGACAAAAAAAGAATCGAGAAAAGTACCATAGATAAAATGAATACCTGTCTTGAGGAATATGGTTTGTACGATTACAGAAATAAAAAAACCGCCCTGCTTTCCGGGGGCGAGAAGCAGAGGGTAGCGGTGGCAAGAGCTTTAATAAAAGACCCTGACTTAATAATTGCCGATGAGCCTACGGGGAACCTTGACCATGAGAACGGGTCATTGATAAAAAAGTCTCTTGTCAAACAAACTGAGCTCGGTAAATCGGTAATAATAGTCACGCACAATAAAGATTTGTTTTCTGACGCCCCGAGTATGTACATGCTGTCTGACGGAAGGCTGGAGGCAATAAATGAATAAGCGTTTATTATATTTAAAGCAGCTTTTGACGCTGATGACGGCGTCAAAAATACGTCTTGTTTTGATCTTTGCGGGAGTTTTCGCGGGAATTTTTTTGCTTTCACTGGGAAATCTTCTGATAAGCTCGTATTATGATTCCAAGATGGCGGACATAATGCAGGTTCCCTCAAATGTCGTAGAGGTGTATGTCAGCGAGGAACTTAATGATATTGATAAAGAAAATATGCTGTTTGTCGAGCCTTTTGAAAAAAGCTGTCAAGTAGTCAGAGCCGGATACTCCGTATCTGAAAACCGGGGAATATTTGTCGATAGACTGGCTGTAAACCCGACGAAAAGTGTAAACATAAGTCTTGACGTGTGTTTCACAGATGATGAAAATATTGTTTTTGTACAGAATGATAATTTTGAAAATATAGTGATAGAGGCGGAAATAATAAAGGGAAGGGGGTTCAGTGAGGATGAGATAAAATCAGGCGCCCCGGTCATTATTATAGATGAGGCTTCGGCGTTTATGCTTTTCGGAGAGGATGACCCTATAGGGCAGACTGTTGATTTGGGAAATCATGAGGTTTTGGGACTTGAAACCCCGGACCCCGATACCGGAAAGTATTTTACGGATAAAAATCCTTTTACGGTAATCGGCGTATATAAAAACAATTTAAAGACCGAGCAGAATATAATGGATTTCAAATCCGATTATTACGGCGAGGGCAAATATGTAGGGGATATCGTGATAAATTCATTTACCTCGTTTGCCTCGGTGCCTTATAATGCGGGCGAAGCCGCTTATCGCCTGGGCAGTTCAAGAGCCATGGACTATTCATATGTTTATGTTTTTGAAAATGAAAAAGACGCGGATAATTTCGCCGACATATTCGGAAACGAATATTCAGAATATTTGATGAATACTTATGCGGTAAACACAGAGGTAAGCACACGGCGCATTTTGACCGAGCAGTTGGACGGCGAGCTTGCTCCGCTGAAGCTCTTTCTAAATGCCGCTGTAATCTCACTGATAGTTATTTCCGGTATTTGCAATGTCGCGGTAGTTATATTCAATACAAAAGAGCGGTTTACCGAAATAGGAATAAGGAAGACATACGGGGCGGGCAGCTCGCAGATCATATGTCAGATAATACTTGAAAATTTTATGGTCTCCGTCGTTGCCTCGGTTTTTGCCGTTATTGTCAGCATTTTAGCGGGATATCTGATTTCGGGATATATACAGGATGTATTTAGTGTATTGTTTGATATTAATGTCAAACCGGGCACGGTTTTGCTCCCGTTGTTTGCCGGGGCTGCCGAGGGAATAGTATTCGGACTTATACCGGCAGTCTGGGCGTCAAGGGCAAAAATTGCGGATATACTTAAGTTTGAATAATCGTTTTGCGAGGTACAGCAAAAGAGGTCAAAAAGCTTAAAAAAGAGAGAAAACAGGAGTTATTGGGCATGTAAATTAAAAAATCCGAAAAAACTTGAAAAAAGGTATTGACAAAATTTCCTGCATGTGGTATAATACACGGGTATGAAAAATAAAAGTATGCCTAATAAAGTTGGAGGATAACTAAATGTCTACATTTATGCAGAAAAAGGAAGCAGTTGTCCGCAAATGGTATGTTATCGACGCGGCGGGAAAGCCCATGGGTAAAACCGCTGTCGCGGCTGCAAACCTTCTTCGCGGAAAAAACGCTCCCGAATTCACGCCGCATGTCGACTGCGGAAATTTTGTAATAATAATCAATGCGGATAAAGCAGTCCTTACGGGAAAGAAGCTTGAGCAGAAATATTACCAGAGACACTCCGGATATATCGGCGGACTTAAGAGCGTTCAGTATAAGACACTTATGAGTACCAAGCCGGAATTTGCCATGGAGACAGCAGTAAAGGGAATGCTCCCCAAAAATTCACTCGGCCGTGCCGCCGCGACCAGACTTAAGGTTTACGCCGGCGACTCTCATAAGCATCAGGCGCAGAAGCCCGAAGCTTACGAGTTTTAATTTGATGAAAGGACGGATGTAAACTGATGTATACAAGTGCTAAACCCTATTTTTACGGAACAGGAAGAAGAAAAAAGTCTGTTGCCCGTGTAAGAGTTTATCCCGGAACAGGTTCAATTAC
>CASEEB010000247.1 GCA_949286815.1 uncultured Eubacteriales bacterium
CGAGAGCCGATCAAGTCAGGTAAAATATCTTTACCGATAGCTTCAAGCCCGCATACATTCACACTAAACAAAAAAAGCCTCTTGGCAATTTAGTTTAGGGCTACCGCAATTTTTGAAATATTTCCGAAATTGCGATAGCCCATTCTGGTCATTAGATAAATTATTTAAAATTTCGTGTTTACGTTTTCAATGCCGTCAATAATAATATCGAAATAAGGTGCCGAGCGCGCGCCGGACTCATCGAAATACCCGTCCTTTATGACCTCTGTATCCGGAGTATTATCTGCGTCAGTATTTACATCCGCCATATAGGTGGTTATCTTCTGTCCGTCCTTGAGTATGTAATTATCCTTGCTGACGTCAAACACATGAAGCGTACCGTCCTTGAATTTAGCGACAGCGTCGTTTATAGCCTCAATGGTTCCCTCGGCAGCCACATCCTGGTTGATGCCGCTTAAAACCACAGAACCCTCCTCAATGCCTCCGCACCAGTCGGCGGCAATCTCGGTATCTGTATTTACACATTTGATTATATACATGAAGTAAGGCGCCCAGTTGATAGATGAGGAAACAATAAAGGTTTCGGGACATGCGTCATATGTACTTCCGTTGTAGGAAACGTTCGGAACGCCCTTAACCTCACACGCGGAAGGTGCTCCCATAGAATCGGCATGTTGGCTGATAAGCACGCATCCGTTCGCAATAAGCGCGTTTGCGGCTTCTCTTTCAAGCGCCTCGTCATACCAGGAACCGGTATACTGAACTTTCATTGTCACGGACGGGCAAACAGATTTTGCGCCGAGATAGAAAGACGTAAATCCGGATATAACCTCAGCGTATGTAAACGCGCCAACATAACCCATAACGGCTTCTTCGGCTTTTATTTCGCCTTTTTCTATCATTTCATTGAGCTTCATTCCGGCTGCAATGCCCGCGAGATATCTGCCCTGATAAATGGACGCAAACGCATTGTGGTAGTTTGAAAGTCCTTCGGTATGCGCTCTCGTACCCGTAGCGTGGCAGAACTGCACGTCGGGAAATTCTTTCGCCGCCTGAATCATGTACTGTTCATGACCGAAGCTGTCCGCGAAAACTATATCACATCCCTGTGAAGCAAGGTCTTTGGCAGCAACATAACAGTCGTTCGTTTCGGGAACGTTTTTCTTGAAAATCACCTGCGAGTCGGAAAGTCCCAGCGTCTCCTTAACTCTGGTTGCGGCGTCAATAAAGTTTTTGTCATATGTAGAGTTTTCGTCATGCAGGAAAATAAATCCGATCTTAAAATCCTCGCCGACCTCAAAATCCTTGCTGAGTTCGGGAGCCGCAAGCGGCGACTCGCTCATTCCCTTACCCGTCTCATCATCGGTGGTACAGGAAGAAAAGCCGACGCAGGCGCCTGCCAGCATCATTACTGCCATTACGACAGATATAATTTTCTTGAACATTTCAATGTTCCTCCGTATTGTTTTTTTATTTACAGCGAAAGACCTCTGAAAAGACCTGTCCGCGAGTAAAACAAATTTTACCGGCAGAATTCTATTCCCTTTTCCGCGCTCATCGACCTGATACGCGCCAAAGATTCCACCCTGACTCCCATTTTGTTCCTGATAAGATCCCCACCGGGCTGATACGCTTTTTCAATCACTATTCCGGCTCCGACAGTCACCGCGTCAGCCTGCTTAATAAGCTCGATTAACGCGTAAAGCGCGCTTCCCTTCGCGAGAAAGTCATCAATAATAAGAACGCGGTCGTCTCTTCCGAGGAACTCCTTTGACACAACTATGTCGTACGTCTTCTGATGCGTATAGGATTCCACTCTCGAAGTATATACATCCGCGTAAATGTTGTTGGTTTTGGTTTTTTTCGCAAACACAACCGGCACGTGAAAATATTGCGCGGTTATACACGCGATTCCTATGCCGGAAGCTTCTATCGTAAGTATCTTGTTTACATCGCAGTCTTTAAAAAGTCTGTAAAATTCCTGTCCGAGCTTATTGACAAACTCCACGTCAACCATGTGGTTGATAAAGCTGTCGACCTTGAGAACATCTCCTTCTCCGATCTTTCCGTCACTTAAGATCCTATCTTCAAGAAGTTTCACAAAAGTCCCTCCTGTTTGTCGAATTTGTGATGCTTATGTGAATATTATACAACATATATTAACATATTTCAATCGGCAAACAGCCAAATTTAGGACAAGCAAAGCTAAATGTTTTTATATATATTTAACAATTTTTTAAACTGTTTTTAAATTCAGAACAATGTAAAAATAAACATCGGTCATTGTTGATTTACTTGATAAGACTTGGAAATTGCACAAAAAACCGCGCTTTTCTCAAAAAAACGCGGTCAGGAATTTCACACAAAATATTTTATCCGAAAAAACGGCTGTTATTACATAGCACAAAAACCTAATTATTCTTTTTCTGTCTTCCCGTCTCCTGCAATTCCGATACGAGATTATTGTCTATTTCGTCAAGCGAAAGCCGTCCGGCATATCTTGCTTTCCGGTACACTTCAAAAAGCAGCTTTTCGTCATCTTTCTCCGCAATTTCTCTTCCGATTTCGTCGCTGGTCATGCTGTGCCTCATGAAGTAGCCGCCTTTTATCTTTTTTATCATGTAATCGGTGAAAATATATCTCACCCTCATCGCGTTGTCTTCAAGCTCGTCCCACTTGCCGGTGTTCTTCAGCGCCGCCTTTTTTCTCTGGGTTTTCTCAGAAGAAGTATACACAAAGCTCTTTTCGTCCTTGCCTCGCACTCTGCCTTTTGATACTCCTATTCCCATGGCAGCGAGTACTTTATTGACTATTTTCGCGACGGGAGAAACAAATTTTCTCGCGGCCAGAACAAGTTTTTCCAAAAGTCTTTTTCTTACTTCCGCCGTCATAAGCCTCAAAAATGATTTTAGAGAAAGAACGGCAAAAATCACCGCTGACGCGACGCAAATTCCCCTGAAAATATCAGCTCTTGAGTGTATAAAGTCCGGAAGCGAAGTGTTTGAAGGACTTATAACCACAGAGCCGTACAGACCCGCGGCGCATAAAATCAGAAAAACAATTCCCGAAAACAGATACTTTTTGTTAATTTCTTTCAGAATTTTTACCTGATCCTGACTCCTGCCGGACCTGATTTCGGTTTGTGATTCCGGATTTGTTCTGATTCGTGCTCTTTCCGAAATTCCGTTTTTTACCGAAGCCGCTTTTTCTTTGAGCGCTTGCTTTTTTGTATCCGAAACCTTTGATGACACTTTCGCCGGCTTATATTTTTCGGCGGCCTTTCTGCATCTTTGCGCCATCTTGGCGGAATCGGAATATTCCGGAATTTTCTCAAACATTTGCGCCGCGCTTATATACTCAAAATGAGTTCCGGCATTTTTCATAAGCAATTCCGCTTCCGCATAGCGCATCTGAACATAGTGCCCGTAATATCTGTCGTAAAGATCTCTCGAGTCCTTATACGATTTCATTCCGGCAAGCAGATTTACCGCCCTCTCCCAGTCATCCGCCGCGGACTCGCTGTTTTCCACGATTTCCATAACCTCGCCGTACGCCAAGGCACGCGCTTTGGTTCTGAAGTTTCTCGCAAGCTCTCTCGCGTCCTTATATGAGGAAATTATCTCCATATATTCAGCCGCGCGTCCAAGCTCCTCGACAGTGCAAATCTCACCGCTGCTCACGCCTTCGGTTATCTCACGGTAGCACGATACGCTCGCGGCGTTTACACACTTCAGTATATAATCAGCGCTTTCCTTGTAAACACCCAGAGATCTGAACTTTTCGGCAAGCTCCAGATAATCCCTCCACGTATCGGCTTTTCTGAATACCAACAAATATTCTTTATATAAATCTTCTTTCTCGCCTTCACTCAATACTTTGTCAAGCGGCACAAATCCTGCCTCCTTTCCGTTTTACGCAAAGACATACCGCAGTCTCAGGTTAAAGTATGGTTCTTTACACATCAGAACCGCTCATAATTCCGCCCGTAAATTGTTCGTTTTCCGAATTTGCACCGATGATTTTGTCGGACATATTGATAGGAACATCCTTATATAAGCCGTCAGGCATCTCATCAGGCGCGCTTTCGGGGTCAAGAACTATAAACTGAACAGAATTTCCCCGCCGCTCCAGCAAAGAAAGCTTCAAAAGCGCTTCTTGCGCGCGGTCATAGCAGATAATCAGAATTTCGGTATCCGACATAGCCTCCGATACAGCCCGGTCAAGCAACGCGGCAAAGGATGAGCTTTCGACGGGATTAATTGAAGCCAGCTCGCGCAGCATATCTATCATATGCGGCGTCCCGGACTCGCAGGCGTATCTGACCGACAGCTCTCCGTCGTAGGTCTTGCAGTTTGCCGCAAGTCCTACGGCATATCCCCCGAAAATCGCCTCATTTATAATGGACGCGCAAAACCTGAGCGCCTGCTCCGCCATTAAATTATACTTTTTCCCATCGATTTTTGAACCCATAGGCAAGTGAAAATCAATATATATCATCATTTTCCGGCTGGCGCAGAAATCATTGACATTTACCTTGAGCGAAGAGTATCCGTACCCTTCGTACATTGTTTTTGCCGACGCCTTGAAATTAACCTGCGAAAGTCGGTCTCCGAAGCGATAGTCTCTGATTCCGGAAAAGGAAAAAGGGTCTGTGTAAAGCGGCCGCATACTGGCAAGATTTCCCTGAAGCCGGCTCGCGGCAAGATTTCTCAGGTCAAGCGACATGATTTTAGGAAACACGTATATTTCCGCCGGGGCGTTGAGAGTTATCGGACCTTTTTTCCCATATATAGTCGCCACCTGAAGCCTGTAATGTCCTCTCCTCACACAATTTACGGTATGCCTTCTTTTTATCTGCATATAGGGCAAAAGATTGAAACGGCTTATTATGTACTGCATCCCGCCCTTGCCGTCGCTTTCATATTCCTCAAGCTCAAGCTCATTGTAAATATACGACTCCACATCGACACCGAAGAGCGGAAAAAATCCCGCGTTCCTTATGGTTTCCACAAGCTCCACGCATTCCCCCTCGTAAACCCCGCTCTCGGAAAAGCTTCTTTCATATATTAAATTTGAAAGACGCTTGTTACGCAGTGATATATACAGCCTGCGCAGCAGCAGAAATACCGCAAGCACAAGAATAATAATCAAAATCACCCGGAAAGCCGTGGAATTCACGAATTTTTTCATGCGTTCGAGAAACGCGTCTATAGAATCAACATTCATCGAAAACCCCGCCATAAAATATAAGAATTAATAAACAAACCGGAACTGTTTCAATCTTCCGTAGACTTTAAAGCAAAATCAATCATTCCGCCCGGTTTTCGAACACCGCCTCGGTAGGAACCGTAACCGTAGAAAGAATATCGTCTATTATGACCGCCGCGGCGTTTTTCTGTATTCTTGCGGCATTGTCAAGCATAAGCCTGTGTTCAAGCACCGGATGCGCCGCCCGTTTGACATCGTCCGGAGTCACATAATTTCTGCCGGATATAGCGGCATAGCCTTTGGACGCCCTCATAAGTGAAATCGCTCCTCTCGGACTCACGCCGAGTATAACTCTCGGAGCTTTTCTGGTATATTCGGCAATTGAAGTGATATATCCCATAAGTTCACGGCATATATATACATTCGGAAGCTGATTTACCGCCGCGAGCAGCTCATCGCGGGTTATTACCGGCTCCAAGGTCTCAAGCGGACTGGATCTGTCAAAGCGTGAAAGTATGTCTATGCTTTCGGAGTGATCGGGATAGTCCATGCTTCCCTTTACCAGAAAGCGGTCAAGCTGGGCCTCGGGAAGCGGAAAGGTTCCCATGCTCTCAACCGGGTTCTGCGTGGCTATAACCATAAAGGGGGACGCCAGCACATAGCTTTTTCCGTCTATCGTGACCTGTCTTTCCTCCATACACTCAAGCAGACCGGACTGCGTTTTCGGCGTCGCCCGGTTTATTTCGTCCGCAAGCACTATATTGGCGAAAACAGGACCCTGTACAAACTCAAACTCGGACTTTTTCACATTGAAAAAGTTTACCCCTGTTATATCGGACGGCAAAAGGTCGGGAGTAAACTGTATACGCTTGTACTCACAGCCCACAGACGCCGCCAAGGCCTTGATAAGCATGGTTTTGCCTGTTCCGGGAACATCCTCCAGAAGCACATGCCCTCCGCACAGCAGAGCCACTATCAGCATGTCTACGGTTTTATCCTTGCCGACGATTACCTTCGCTATATTGCTTTTTATTTTTTCGTACACTTCGGTTATTTCTTCAGATGCGTTTGTCGCCACTTCAAATACCATCCTTTTCACTTGTTTAAGATAAATAATTACGCACAATAACCAATCAGATATATTTTTATCCGGAGCCGTGCGCAATGTCTCAATCGTTTCTGTATTATTTTATATCAATATTATAATTCAATATGCCTGTTTTGTCAATAGTTTTTATACAGACTGAATATTAAAGGACATGTAAACCCGCGATATCTTTATGCAATTCAAGGAAAAAGCCGTAAACCCATTGACAAATCGACACAAATCATAAATACTCCCACAAAAAAATCCGGAAAATCTATTGACAATATATTCCTCGTGTGATATAATTAGATAGTCAAACTAATTTGCAATTCGCCTGAAAAATCAAAAACGCCGTACATCAAAGACAAATAAAAAGAGCGAAAACGGCTGAGATTGGAAATATTCACTGCATGTGTGAAAAGGTAAAAACCGAAAGAAAGGCACGGTCAGAGAAGATGGCAAAATCCAATATGGCAGATGAGCTGAACAAAATGCTTTCAAAGACTTTGGGGAAAATCAGCCGTTCGGAAGAAGAAAATGTAAAAAAGCTCGGGAAGGGCGACTTGACCGTATCGGAAATGCGTCTTATCGAAGCCGTTGCCGAAAACGGAGGATGCTGTACCGTAAGCGGACTTGCGAAGCTGCTCAGCGTAACGCTTCCCACCGTAACGGTTTCGGTAAACAAGCTTGAAAAAAAGGGATATATCCGGAAAAACAAAAGCAGCAGCGACGGCAGAAGCGTGCTTGTCAGCCTGACCGAGAACGGAGAAAAAATAAACCGACTGCACGAATACTTTCAGGAACAGATTATTTTCAAGGTTACCGGACAGTTCAGCGACGAAGAGCTTGAAAACCTCTGTAAATGTCTGCGCAAACTAAACAACTTCGCGGACAATGACAAATAAGCAAACCATAAACGAACAGGAGCAAACATGACGCATTTCAGAATAGCGGGTACGGGCAGCTGCCTTCCCGAAAAAATAATTACCAACGACGATCTTTCAGAATTTCTGGACACCAGCGACGAATGGATAAAGACGCGAACCGGAATAGAGCGCAGGCACGTCTTATCGGATAACGAGTCCCTGCTCTCAATAGGAAAAGAAGCCTGTCTGAAGGCACTGAAAATGGCGGATTGCGACCCCACGGAAGTAGACATGCTGATCTGCTGTACTCTCATGGGCGACTTTATATCCCCGTCACTTTCATGTATGCTGTCGGGAGCGCTGGGCTTGAGGCAGGACTGCTTTACCATTGACCAGAACATGGGGTGCTGCGGATTTATATGCGGACTCCGTACAGCCGACGCCTTCTTCATGTCCGGAAGTGTGAAAAAGGTACTTGTGGTATCAAGCGAGGCAATGTCGCGTCTGGTTGACTGGACAGACCGTTCAAACTGTGTGCTTTTCGGAGACGCGGCAGGCGCCGTGCTGTTGGAGGCCGCGGAAAATACCGTGAACTTCGATTTCAACCTTGCGGAATCACACGAGTATCTGCATGTGAAGCGTGCCGGGGACAACTGTCCTTACAATTCCTACAATTACGGAAACGAGCAGATAATCCACATGAACGGACAGGAGGTCTACAAATTTGCCGTAATCGCGATTGTAGACCGCATAAAGTCACTGCTTGACAAAAACAATCTCTCCCCCGACGAAATAGACACATATCTGTTACATCAGGCAAATCTCAGAATAATCAACTCTTCAATTCAGAAGTTCGGACAGGACCCCTCCAAATTTCCTCACACTATTGAGGAGACCGGAAACACCTCGTCCTCTACCTGCGCTTATCTGCTTGACAGTCAGAACAGAGCGGGACGCTTTAAACGGGGCGACAAGGTCGTGCTCTGCGCGTTTGGCGCGGGTCTTGCCTCAATTGCGGCGTATATAGAATGGTAATTTAAAAAATTTTCAAAAAATGTGTTAAACCTCAAAATCGCAGGTTAACTATATATCAGTAAATATTACAAGGAGAATCAGTCATGAAAGAGAAAATTATTTCAATCATCGCGGAATATCAGGGAAAGGACCCCTCGGAAATCACATCCGATCAAACCTTCGCCGACATGGGTCTCGACTCGCTCGATATCGCAGAGCTTGTTATTCAGATAGAAGACGCTCTCAACGTAAGTATCGAAGTCTCCCCTGAGCTTAACACCATCGACAAACTTGTTGAATACATTGAATCCAAGTGATTCGATTATCGCGCGGACGGCGCCGACAATGTTTTCGCGATATAACCGGAAAAATATAGGTCTGAGAGCGATAAAAGGCTCTCAGACCCCGGATAGACATCGCAAAAAAATTGAATATCGCCAACAGTTCGCATGAATAACCGTGTTTTATTAAATTACATCAGAAATCAATAGAATATTGTTTATATACATGTTTGCATCCGGATAATTACGGCGGCTTCGTAATCGCCTTGCCGGAGACTGAAGCAAAACCAATAAGGAAAGGAAAATAAATATGCTTGACAGCCCGATTTGTAAGATTCTGGGAATCAAATATCCCGTATTTCAGGGAGGAATGGCGTGGGTCGCCAACGCGTCCCTCGCTTCCGCCGTATCCGAGGCGGGAGGTCTCGGAATAATCGCCGCCATGAATTCCAACGGAGAACAGCTCCGCGAAGAAATACGGAAATGCAAAAAACTTACCGATAAGCCCTTCGGGGTCAATATAATGCTTATGAGTCCCTTTGCCGCCGAGGTGGCGAAGGTGGTAGTTGAAGAAAAAATACCGGTAGTCACCACCGGAGCGGGAAATCCGTCGGTATATATGAAAGACTGGACGGAGGCAGGAATAAAGGTCATCCCCGTGGTTCCCTCCACCGCCATCGCAAAAATGGTTGAAAAAAGAGGCGCCGCCGCGGTAATTGCCGAGGGCGGAGAATCCGGCGGTCACATCGGTGAAATTCACACAATGGCACTGGTTCCGCAGGTCGTTGATGCCGTTAATATTCCCGTAATAGCCGCCGGAGGCATTGCAGACGGCAGAGGTATGGCGGCGGTGTTCATGCTCGGAGCATGCGGCGTACAGATGGGAACAAGATTTCTTGTGGCGGATGAATGCACCGTACACGACAATTTCAAGGAAAAGGTGCTTAACGCCAAAGATATCGACACGATAGTAACCGGAAAAAGGCTCGGGCATCCCTGCCGTTCGCTGAAAAACAAATTTTCCAAGGAATTCTTCTCAAAAGAATACGACATGACCGTTTCAAACGAAGAACTTGAGAAATTCGGCACAGGGGCATTGCGCCGCGCGGTCATTGAGGGCGATATGGATACAGGCTCTCTGCTCTGCGGCGAGATTGCCGGACTTGTAAAAGAGCGCATGTCCTGCAAGGATATCATCGTAAGCGTTACGGATGAGTGCGAAAAGCTCCTCTGCGGAGGTGCGAAATGGGTAAAATAGCCGTTCTGTTCGCAGGACAGGGCGCTCAGTATCCCGGAATGGGCAGAGATATCTGTGCCGTATCGGCGGCGGCGCAAAAGGTATTCGATATGGGAGAGAGTATTACTCCTGGCATAAAACAGATATGTTTTGACTCTGACGCCGACGTTCTGTCAAAGACCGAGAACACTCAGCCCGCGCTCTTTCTTACGGACCTTGCCTGCGCGTACGCTCTGCGGGAAGCCGGAATCGGCGGAGATTTCGCGGCGGGGTTTTCGTTGGGTGAAATTGCCGCTTTGGCATACTGCGGCATACTTTCGGACAGCGACGCGTATAAATTGGTGTGCACAAGAGGGCTTCTTATGGCGAAATGCGCGGAAAAGCATCCGGGAGCAATGGCGGCGGTTTTAAAGCTTACGCCCGATACCGTTGAAAAAATCTGCGGCGAGTTTAAAGAAGTTTATCCGGTCAATTACAACTGCCCCGGTCAGATCTCCGTAGCCGGAAACGCCGAAGAAATGCCCCTGTTCTGTCAAAAAATAAAGGAAATCGGCGGCAGAGCCGTTCCTCTGGCGGTTTCGGGAGCGTTTCATTCACCATATATGAAAGAAGCGTCCGACGGACTTTACGAAGCACTGCAATCTACAGAGATAAATTCTCCGAAAATTCCTTTGTTCGCAAACATTTCGGCAGAGCCGTATCCAAATGACAGAAAGAGTATAATCGAAACCGTTGCGAATCAGGCGTCATCAAGTGTCAGATTTCAAATGACAATAGAGAAAATGCATGAAAGCGGTGCGGACACGTTTATAGAAGTCGGAGCCGGCAAAACGCTCTCGGGGTTTGTCTCGCGAACCCTGAAAGACGTTAAAGTATTCAATGTAAGCGACAGCGAAAGTCTGAACAAAACAATACACGATTTGACCGGAAACTGAAAAAAAGGAGCAATCGCCAAAGGGCGACAATATAAACAGGTATTATGTTAAAAGGAAAAAACGCCATAGTAACAGGCGCCACCCGCGGTATCGGCCGCGCGATAGCCATGACGTTCGCCGAAAACGGGGCAAACATCGCCGCCATTGGAACCAAACCCGGCGAAGCATCCGAAAAATTGTGTTCCGAAATAAAGGCGCTCGGTGTCGAATGTATATTTATACCGTGCGATATTTCCGATAAAGACCAGGCCGACAAGGCTGTCGAGACCGCGCTTTCGGCTTTTGGGAAGGCGGATATTCTGGTCAACAACGCCGGAATCAACGATGACAAACTGCTTATGAACATGACTGAGGAGGCTTTCTGCCGTGTGATTGACGTAAACTTAAAGGGCACCTATCACATGATTCGCGCGTGCATAAGACCTATGGTCAAACAGAAAAGCGGACGAATTATAAATATATCCTCCGTAGTGGGACTTATGGGCAATGCCGGTCAGGCCAACTACGCGGCGTCGAAAGCCGGAATTATCGGTCTGACAAAAACCGTCGCCAAGGAATACGCGTCAAGGAATATCACCTGCAACGCCGTAGCTCCGGGATTCATTTCAACCGAAATGACCGACGCGATGAGCGACAGCGCGAAGGAAGCGGCGCTCTCGGGTATTCCCATGAAAAAAATCGGCTCTCCCGAAGATGTGGCAAACGCGGTGCTCTTCCTTTCGTCCGACATGGCATCCTATATAACCGGGGAAACCGTCAGAGTAGACGGAGGAATGTATATTTAAATATTCTGGATATCTGTATTTTTATTTTCTGCGTTAAATGTCCATAATAAATAATATTCACAGTATTTTACCGCCGGCAAGGCTGACGGTATGAACTTTTACCGAAAGGATTTATAAATAATGTCAAGAGTAGTAATTACCGGCATGGGCATAATCTCTCCTGTCGGAAACAATATTCCGGACTTTAAAAACAGTATAGAAAACGGCGTATGCGGGATAGACAAAATCACTAAATTCGATACCGAGGGGTATAAAGTAAAGCTTGCGGCCGAAGTCAGGGGTTTTGACGCGCAAAACTACTTTGAATCGGTTACGGAGGTACGCCGCACCGATCTGTACTCTCAATACGCCATAGCCGCGGCATGCGAGGCCGTACAGGACAGCGGAATATCCACAGCCAACACCGAACCGTTCCGATTGGGTGTTTATATCGGTTCGGGCATAGGTGGAATGACGACATTTTTGTCCGAAACCGAAAAATTGCTGACCAAAGGCCCCTCAAAAATATCCCCGCTGTTTATCCCTATGATGATCTCAAATATGGCAACAGGTCTTGTCGCCATCCGCTACGGAGCAAAGGGTCCTACTCTTCCCACAGTCACCGCCTGCGCGACATCCACAAACGCTGTGGGTGAAGCTTATCGCGCGATAAAACACGGTTACGCGGACGCGATAATTACCGGAGGAAGCGAAGCGACGATAAACGGTCTTGCCGTCGCCGGCTTCACCAACTGTAAAGCTCTATCCGAATCTACAGACCCTGCGTGCGCTTCCCTGCCCTTTGACGCAAGAAGAGCCGGGTTTGTCATGGGAGAGGGCGCGGCGGTTTTAGTGCTCGAAAGCCTTGAGCACGCAATTAACCGAGGGGCGAGAATATACGCCGAGGTAACCGGATACGGCAATACCTGCGACGCCTACCACATGACCGCGCCGGACCCCGAGGCTTCGGGCGCCACACAGGCAGTAAGGCTCGCTTCCGAGGAGGCGGGTATCGTCGCCGGTGAACATCTTTATTACAACGCGCACGGTACGGGAACCAAGCTCAACGATTCCTCGGAAGTAAAGGCAATAAAAAACGTATTTGCGGACAACGCGTACAAAATACACATGAGCTCGACAAAATCAATGACAGGTCATATGCTCGGAGCAACGGGCGCCGCGGAAATAATCGTCTGCGCGTTAACCATAAATTCGGGTATTGTGCCGCCCACCATAAATTACCTTGAAGCCGACGCCGAGTGCGATATCAACTGCACTCCCAATAAAGCGGTGAAAGCCGATATCACCGATACGCTTTCCACATCTCTCGGTTTCGGAGGTCACAACGCCTGCGTAGCCCTGAGAAAATTCATCGGGTAAGCGGCAAAGTATACACAGAAAGGTAGTAACATCAAATGAACGAAAATGAACTGCTCGCCGCGGCTGCCGATATGTTTGAAAGGTTTAATCTTGCCGAAATAAGACTTAAAAGCGGAGACAACGAAGTTTTTTTCAAAAAGCAGGCCGACACGGTATACGCGCCTTCGGCGCCGCAAACACCGGACGTTCTGCCGATTACGCAGTCAAAAAATACAGGCAACCCCGCCGTGTCATCATCCTCCGGCAACGACTCGCTCAAAGACCTGTACGAACTGAAATCTCCCCTGCTCGGAATATTTTACTCTCGTCCCGAACCGGGTGCCGAACCGTTTGTCAAAGTCGGAGACAGCGTAAAAAAGGGAGATATTCTCTGTATTGTAGAGGCAATGAAAATGATGAATGAAATCTGCGCCGAATGTGACGGAACCAT
>CASEEB010000248.1 GCA_949286815.1 uncultured Eubacteriales bacterium
CATATTGCGGACAGAGACGTGATATACGAAGTCGGATATCACACGGAAAACGGTCAATACAAGACGGATACCGAATTTGTGGTACTGGACATGAGATCGGGTTACAGAAGCTCAAGTCTTAAGCAAGCCGAATATTTCATCTCAAAAGGCTACGTCGAATTTTACTCGGACGAAGAAACGGTTCTGATTCTCAGAAATGAAAGCATGGGCTGAAAGGTCATAAATTCCGCAGTACAAAAATCCCGTGGCTTTTCATGGGTTTTAAAAATTATATCCAACCTGCACGGTCACGCAAAAAATCCAAGGTCATAAAATAAATTGACCTTGGATTTTGTTATATTCGCGTTTGCTCAAATAATCAATCTGCATCAGCCTTCGGGTTCAGTTTTCTTTTGACATCAGCATATCGACAAACTGCCGCGCGGTCCTCGGGTTGCGTCCGCCTCCCCGAAGCGCGAAAGCCTCCGCCATATTGGCAAGCTCGTTTTCCGGAATCGCAATACCTGCGCGGCGCGCCAATTCACATACAATTCCGGCAAACCCCTCACGGTCGGTTTTAAGGTATGTAACGGTCAGACCGAACCGAGCGGAAAGCGAAACGGTTTCCTGTATCATATCCGCCGTATTTACCGAATCCTGTCTTGCCGACGCGGATTCTTTTATCATATGACGGTGATTGGACGTGGCATATATCAGAGTATTGTTTCCCCTGCCGGTAACGCCTCCCTCAAGCGTCGCTTTCAGCGCGCAAAAATCCTTGTCGTCAGACGTAAATGTCAGGTCATCTATAAAAAATATGAATTTAAGGGGGTTGTTGTAAAGCTGTTCGGTTATCCTGGGAATAAGCGAAAGCTGATCTTTTTTAAATTCGATAAGTCTCAGTCCCCTGTCCGCCATACTGTTTACCAAGGCTTTGACCGTAGAGCTTTTGCCGGTACCTGCGTCTCCGTAAAGCAGAACATTGTTGCAGGGTCTGCCGGAAAGAAAAGCTTCCGTGTTCGTTACAACCTGCCCTCTTTCCCTTTCATATCCGACAAGATCTGACAGCTTCATGGGGTCGGGATTCTTTATCGGTATCAAAGAGCAGTCCTCTCCTATCACGAACATGCGGTACTTCGCAAAAATCCCATATCCTACGGTTCTTATATTATCCATACGTTCATGGTAAAGCGAAACAAAATCTACTTTGCTCACCCGCCATGCCGGAAGTTTTTCATCCGGCACCACGGCTCTTACATCGCCGCCGTCATACATCGAGAGCCTTTGAAGTATGGCAAGCTCTCTGTCAAGCATACTTTCGTACAAGTCGTCTTTTTCTTTTCCGGACATG
Source organism: uncultured Eubacteriales bacterium (assembly GCA_949286815.1). GTDB lineage: Bacteria > Bacillota > Clostridia > Oscillospirales > CAG-272 > SVTX01. Next base: position 1,331 of record CASEEB010000248.1, read on the forward strand.
CGGTAAGAGGTGTATATATTCTCGTCCTCGGTTACCGCGGTAAAAAGATACTCTGTAAAATTCGGAGTTTCCTTTAAAAGTTCAGACATAAAAGCCCCGTAGGCATATACCAAAGCAGAAGTATCCTCCGGGTTAATTTCATCAAGCTCGGTAAGTCTCACAATAACCGGAAGCTTTAAAAGTCCGCGGAAAATGACAAGACTTCCGAGTTTCAGTTTAATATCTCCGTTCAATTCAAGTTCCTTTCAAAAACATCGGCATAAAAAACCGGTGTTTTAATAAATAACATTATATATAATTATATACTCTTTGGAAATTCTCTTCAATATTTTAAATGACAAAATTATCTCTTTTTCACGAGCGGACATTTGTGCAAAAAGACATCAAAAAAATT
>CASEEB010000249.1 GCA_949286815.1 uncultured Eubacteriales bacterium
CCGATAAATATAAATAATGTAAAAACAATTACAAAAATCGTCTGCAGTGTTTTTGACTTACTTAAATAACGCAAACATTCCTTGCCGTAATGCGCCCAGCATATTATGGTTGAAACTCCGAAAAGCAATACAGAAAAACATATAAAATAAGACGACCATTCTCCGAGAAGCGAAGAATAAGCTTTAATTGTCATCATCATAGGGTCGTTTTCATACCCGTCAACTCTTCCTATTATTATTACAAGCGCGGTTATGGTGCATAGCACAATAGTATCCACAAAGACCTCAAAGATGCCCCAGAATCCCTGTTTGGGCGGACTGTTTGTATCAGAGGCGGCGTGAGCGGTGGGTGCGGTTCCGCATCCCGCCTCGTTTGACATAAGCCCCCTCATGCTGCCCAAACGCATTGCCCTTGAAAACACAAATCCCAAAACACCGCCCGCCGCGCTCCGAAAATCAAACGCCTGCTCGAATATAACCCGAAAGGCATCTCCTATTTGGTCCGAGCGCACGGAAAGAGCCGCGACAGAGACAGCCAAATAACCCAAAGTAATAACCGGAATGATTTTCTCGGTGAAACCGCTTATCTTTTTTGCGTTTCCCGAGATGATAAAAACGCAGACCAACGCGGTGGCGGCGCCGATCAATACAGGCGATAAATCAAATACTCCCATAAATGAACGCGTGATCGCGTTTATCTGCACCACACAACCCATTGTCAGCGAATTGAGCATACAGAAAAGCGCAAATACTCCCGCAAGTATTATTCCGAACAGCTCATGTCCGCGGCAATTAAACAAATCCCTGATATAGTACATCGCTCCGCCGTAATGCTCCCCCGTTACCGGGTCTGTGCGTCTGTGTGACACGGCAAGAACTATTTCCGCGTATTTGAGAATCATCGCAAGCAGCGCGCTCACCCACATCCAGAAAATCGCGCCGTATCCTCCCATCGCTATTGCCGAAGCCACACCCACGATATTTCCCACTCCGAGAGTACCGGCAAGCGCGAGCGTTACCGCGCGGAACGGTGAGATCCCCGCCGATTTGTTTTTTTCAAGCATCGCGGAAAGTACTTTTATCGGGTGACGAATATAAAAAAATTTCAGTCTGAACAAAAAATATATTCCCGCCGCCATCAGAAATACCGGCGTAAGGTTTCCCAATATATACGTATTGATAAATTCAAGCATATTTAACCCTCTCATTTTACCTCTGTTATGCAATGTAAAAGCCAAAGTACGAGCCTTATAATTTAACTTTATGCTCGCATGTCGATTTTTAGCACACACAAGTATTAAATTACAATTTTATTTGTAAATAGATTGTGAACATTGCGGAAAACCTCTTGATTTTTCTAAAATTTGGTGTAAAATATAATATGTAATTAGCAGTCAAGCATTTGGAGTGCTAACAAAGTGTAAACAATAAGCAACAAGCTTTTTTAAGGAGGAATATTAAAATGACACTTAAACCTTTATCAAACAGAGTGGTTATCAAATTTGTGGAGGCAGAGGAAAAAACCAAGACCGGAATCATTCTGACGGCATCCGCTCAGGAAAAACCCCAGATAGCGGAAGTGGTCGCCATAGGAGCCGGAAAAGTCAGCGATGACGGCAAGCTTACCCCCGTAAGCGTAAAAGTAGGCGAAAAGGTTATCGCAAGCAAGTATGCGGGAACCACTGTAAAAATCGACAATGTTGAATACACCATTCTTTCAGAGGAAGACATCCTCGCAATCGTGGAATAATCTATAAAAACAAAAGAGAGGTAAATTACCATGGCAAAAAATATACTTTACGGAATTGAAGCGAGAAACGCTCTTGTACGCGGTGTTGACAAACTTGCCGACACTGTAAAAATAACACTCGGTCCCAAAGGCAGAAATGTCGTGCTTGACAAAAAGTACGGTTCTCCCCTTGTCACAAACGACGGCGTCACAATAGCAAAGGAAATTGAACTTGAAGACGAAGCTGAAAACATGGGAGCTCAGCTCGTTAAAGAAGTTGCCACAAAGACAAACGACGCTGCCGGCGACGGTACTACCACCGCAACCCTGCTTGCGCAGGCATTTGTCCGCGAAGGCATGAAAAATGTCACCGCAGGCGCGAATCCCATGATAGTCCGCAAGGGTATCAAAAAGGCAGTGGACGCGGCTGTGGATTCCCTTGCCGAGAACTGCAAAAAGGTCAACGGCAAAGAGGATATCGCCCGCGTAGGAACCATTTCCGCAGGCGACGAAGTAATAGGAGAACTGATTGCCGACGCTATGGAAAAGGTTACGGCGGACGGCGTTATAACCATCGAGGAATCAAAGTCCGCAGAAACATATTCGGAAGTTGTCGAAGGTATGCAGTTTGACCGCGGATATCTTTCTCCCTACATGGTAACCGATTCCGATAAGATGGAAGCCGTAATAGACGACGCGCTCATCCTTATCACGGATAAAAAGATTTCTACCATTAATGATATACTTCCCCTGCTCGAGCAGCTTGTTCAGAGCGGCAAGAAGCTGGTTATAATCGCCGAAGACGTAGAGGGCGAAGCGCTCACCACTCTCGTGCTCAATAAGCTCCGCGGCACATTTACCTGCGTTGCGGTCAAGGCTCCCGGCTTCGGCGACAGACGCAAGGAAATGCTCAGAGATATCGCGATCCTTACCGGCGGCGAGGTCATCTCATCCGAGATAGGCATCGAGCTCAAGGACGCTACAATCGACATGCTCGGTCGCGCGCGCCAGGTTAAAGTGACAAAGGAAAATACCATTATCGTAGGCGGCGCGGGTGAGTCAAGTGAAATAAAGGCGCGTGTAAATCAGATAAGAGCCGCTATTGAAAACACAACCTCCGACTTTGACCGTGAAAAACTTCAGGAAAGACTCGCAAAGCTTGCAGGCGGTGTTGCCGTTATCAAAGTAGGAGCCGCTACCGAAGCCGAGATGAAGGAAAAGAAACTCAGAATAGAGGACGCGCTCAACGCTACAAAGGCAGCTGTCGAAGAAGGCATCGTAGCGGGAGGCGGAACCGCTTACCTCAACGCAATCCCCGCGGTCGCAAAGTTGCTTGACAAAGTCGACGGCGATGAAAAGACCGGTGTCAAGATCGTGCTCAAGGGACTTGAGGAGCCGGTTCGTCAGATTGCCGCTAACGCGGGCTTTGACGGTTCTGTCATCGTCGACAAGATTATGAGTTCCGGAAAAGTCGGCTATGGCTTTGACGCTTATGAAGAAAAATACGTCGATATGCTCAGCGCGGGAATTGTAGACCCGAAAAAGGTTACCCGTTCGGCACTCCAGAACGCCGCTTCCATCGCTTCGGTTATTCTTACTACAGAGTCTGTAGTCGCGGATATAAAAGAGCCTGAACCCGCGGCGCCTGCCGGCGGTATGGGCGGCGGAATGGGCGGAATGTATTGATAAGCCCTCTTAACCATATAAAATCTTTTGTGTCTGACGGCTTGACGTCGGATGAGACTAGATGAGACTATAGGAAAAATCATTAAATAAAACCAATAAAACGACACTGTCCGTGTGTGCGGACAGTGTCGTTTTCATACACTTCTCCATATGGAAAACTTAATGTAAAATGTTCATTTCAATCATGTTAAAGGCTTTGATTTTAAACATAAATTCCGATAACACAATGTGAAAATACCGTCAATATGACAATATACTTTCGGTTGACAAAAACGACAAAAAATGATATACTATTAGTGCGAAAAATTCGGATAACAACTGTATGTTTTGCGAAAAATATCAACGTAAAGTAACGTATAACTACGTACGGCAACATACAGTAATGAAAGTGAGGTGCGCATATGGCTGAATTGAAAAACAAAAAAACAGACGATACTAAAAATGACAAAACCGAAGAGGCCGCCGAGGTACACGTAAACCTTATGGAAGACAAGTTCAATGAACTTGTCAATATGCTCGACACCAAACATTATTCGGACTTTATTCATTCGGTTGAGCAGTTAAATCCTGTAGACGCGGCGGATTTCTTCGAGTTTTTGCCTATGCAAAGAATTCCGGCGGTCTTTAAGCTGTTGAAAAAAGACACCGCGGCTGACGTGTTTGCGGAGCTTGACAGCGACCTGCAGAAAAAAATAATCACGGCGATGACCGACCGTGAAATATCGTCTATTATGGAAGACCTGTTCGTCGATGACGCGGTTGACATACTCTCGGAGCTTCCCGCCAACATAGTACACCGGATAATGAAAAACACCACTTCCGAAACACGCGCGGAAATAAACAGGTTTCTTTCTTATCC
>CASEEB010000250.1 GCA_949286815.1 uncultured Eubacteriales bacterium
TCAATACCTCTTTCTGAGGCATAACGACGGAGCGCGTGAACTTTATCCAGAGTCTCCGGTATAAGCGCCTGCCCTCCGAAGCCGGGCTCTACGGTCATGATCAGAGCCATGTCCACATGATTGATAATAGGATACAAAAGCTCGACCGGTGTATTCGGAGATATTGCGATACCCGCTTTCATCTCATAAGAATGTATAAAATGTATTACAGACATCGGATTGTCGCAGGCCTCGTAATGAAAGGTAATGATGTCGGCACCCGCTTTTACGAAACGGTCTACATATCGTTCCGGTCGCTTTATCATCAAGTGCACGTCAAAAAACAAGTCCGTGCATTTGCGTATTGAGGCAACAAGTTCCGGACCGAATGTAATATTGGGAACAAAAGCGCCGTCCATTATATCCAGGTGCAGATATTTTGCCCCGGCAGTCTCAACCCGGTTGATTTCATCGGCAAGGATTGAAAAATCGGCTGCCAAAAGCGAGGGTGCAATGTAAATCATAACTTGGAGTTCATTCCTTTCATGGGAGATTGTGTGATAACCTGAAAAAATAAAATTCTGACCGAAGAAAAAATTGTGGAAAAATGCCGTTAAGTGTCATATCATGTCAATATAAGATGACGCTTCGGAACGGTCTTTTTGTTGTTTAAAATCAAGGCTGTGAGAATATTGAGGGCATGCTCCGGGCGATAATGGGGCTGTCGTGCCGCTTGTGCGACAAGCCCCGCTGTTTTGTGTTTACATAAATAATTTTTGGGGTTGTCGGATTTATAAACGCTTGTCATTAATCTACAGTTTATCTATTATGCATACGGCATGTGCGGCTATACCGTCTTTACTGCCGGTAAATCCGAGACCCTCTTCGGTCGTCGCCTTTATACTTATGTCCTGTGCCTGTACTCCGAGTGCCGAGGCAAGCTTTTTTCGCATTTCATCTATATACGGCGAAAGCTTCGGGGCTTGGGCAATTATTGTGGTGTCGATATTTACAATATAATAGCCGTTTTTTCTGATAAGCTCTGAAACATACGCGGCAAGACGCAGACTGTCCGCTCCTTTATAGCGCTCGTCACTGTCTGGGAAAAGCTTGCCGATATCGCCTAAGGCGAGAGCGCCGAGCAGGGAATCCATTACAGCGTGTGTAAGTACATCGGCGTCCGAATGTCCCAAAAGTCCTTTTTCATAAGGAATGTCCACCCCTCCGATTATGCACCTGCGACCCTCGACCAACCTGTGAACGTCATACCCGTGTCCTATTCTCATGTTATCTGACGCCTTCCGTTTCTTTCCGCGCGTGAAGCACTGCCTCCGCGTACAGCAAGTCGCAAGGCTCGGTTATTTTTATGTTTTCACGGGAGCCTTCGATAAGCTTTACCGGTATTCTTATATGTTCTAAAAGCATACTGTCATCGGTCGCCTCAAAATTCTCGTCCCTCGCAATATATGCCGCGCCTCTGTACGCGTTTACCGAGAAGACCTGCGGAGTCTGTGCCTGCCATGTATATTTGCGATCCGGGGAAGTTTCTATAAACGCGCTCTTGTCAGCGGTCTTTACCGTGTCAACTGCTTTTATTGCCAATACGGCATTTTTATGCAGGTATGCCCCGTGGCACGCCTTGTCTATAAGGTCCGGAGTTATGAGACATCTTGCGGCGTCATGTATACATATAAATTTTGCCTTTGAATTTATCACATCCGAGCCTATCCTTGCGCTTTCCTGCCTGGTTTCACCGCCTTCAACTATTTTCAGCGGCTTGCTCAGTCGATATTTTTCGGCAAAATCGGAATAGAGCTCTGTCTCGTTTTTATTTGCCACAATGATAATTTCATGAATGCATTCCGAGTTTTCAAACTGTATAAGTGTTCTTGCGATTACCGGTATGCCGTCTATGAGCATAAATTGCTTTGTGGTTGAATTGTTCATTCTCTTTGACGAACCCGCGGCAAGAATTACCGCAGACGTGTAATTTTTGGGATTGGGCTTACCGGCGATAGCGCGTATAAGTTCCGCCGTTTTATGTGCGGTATCTGTTCTTTGAGCCATAAGTACAACCTTTCTTTGCGATTGTAAGATATGCATATTTTTCAGTTATGGACAGAATAATCTGTCGATACTGAATCTCTTTTTTGTTTTACTGATTTTCGGCTTCGATTTCGGCAAGCATGTTTACACGGATGTCATGTCTTCCGCCCTGATATTCGGTACTCAGAAACGCCTCGGCGATGTCACATGCCAATCCTACGCCGACAACGCGTTCACCCATGCACAATACATTCGCGTTGTTGTGCATTCTCGTCATCCTTGCCGAATATGTGTCCGAACAGCAAGCGGCACGGATACCGTTATGCTTGTTGGCAGCCATGGACATTCCTATTCCGGTGCCGCATATCAGTATACCCATGCTGTATTCTCCGGACTGTATTTTTCTGCAAAGCGCGCGCGCGTAATCCGGGTAGTTGCAGGAATCCGCGGTATATGTACCTACGTCCACCACGTCTATTTCCAAGTCCGTAAGGTGAGAAATAATTTCGTTTTTCAGACGCAGCCCGGCGTGATCCGAACCTATCAGTATTTT
>CASEEB010000251.1 GCA_949286815.1 uncultured Eubacteriales bacterium
AGCAACAGCATATCTTTATTGAATTTCATTGTTTTCGGTGTGTGTAATTCAGCTGTATGATTACATTTTCCTTTCAAAAGTTTATAATGTTTACAAAAGAGTTGGTTTCAGAGTGCGGAAAGGTATTTTTTTACATCGGCGCATGTCATGGCCCCACTCATCACACAGACTCCTTTTGCTCCCGCATTGATTACGTCCGCTGTGTTTTCCGCTTTTATGCCGCCTATGGCATATACGGGAATTCCAACGCTTTCACAGATTTCTCTTAAGTATCGCAGCCCTTTTCCGGGACAGCCCGCTTTGCAGTCTGTGTCGAATATATGACCCGCGGTGATGTACGTACAGCCGAGAAATTCGGCTTGTACCGCCTCATCTGCGGAATGCACGGAAGCGCCGAGCAATTTAAAGCGGTTTTTTTGGCTGCCGGAAAGCTGACGCAATTGATGAAGCGGAAGATGAAGCGCGTCGTGGTTTAGCTTTGCGGCGGTATTTTCATAACTGTGCAGAATGCATTGTGTACCGTACCGGCGGCAGATTTCGATGACTTTCTCTGCCAATTCCGTATAGTCTTCTTCACTCAAATCCTTTTCACGCAGTACAATTCCCTTTGGTTTTTCTTTTGCTATCTTTTCTACCCGTGAAAGGAAACTTTCACGGCAAAGCAAACGGTTTGTAAATACAAGCACTTCAGACATACAGATAATCATTCAGAACGGGTTGCAGTCCTTCGTTTTCTATGTCTTTATACATTTTATCAAGGCTCCTGCCGTCGTCTATCTCAAACTGCTCGTCGCCCGACATCCCGTCAGACTCCTTTCCGCTGTACTTGGCTTCATGGTCTCCGATACCCGTGGAAACTCCGGCGGACACTTTTGTCGCGGCTATTTTCACGATTCCGTTTCTGAACTCCGCACTCTCGCGCGACGAGACGGTAATTCCCACGAACGGGAGAAAAATACGGTATGCGCATAAGATCTGACAAAGCTGTTTTTCGTGTACGTCAAGCGGGTTTATCTTATCGTTGTTGATAATAGGACGGAGCCTCGGACAGGACAGCGACATTTCCGCATACGGGTATTTGCGCTGTAAAAAATAAACATGCAACGCGCTTGCCAAAGCGTCTTTGCGAAAGTCGGAAAGACCGAGCAGGGCTGAAAACGCGACTCCTCTCATTCCGCCTCTAAGCGCGCGCTCCTGCGCGTCAAAGCGGTAAGGCCAGACCCGTTTATGTCCGAGCAGGTGAAGCTGCTCGTATTTATCGGTATCGTAGGTTTCCTGGAACACCGTGACATAATCCGCCCCGCATTCGTGAAGATATTTGTATTCATCGGTGTTGACGGGATAAATTTCAAGTCCTACCATGCGGAAATATTTTCTCGCAAGCTTACATGCCTCACCTATGTATTCTACGCTGCTCTGCGAGCGGCTCTCGCCTGTAAGTATAAGTATCTCCTCCATGCCGCTCTCTGCGATTATTTTCATTTCCTTTTCGATCTGCTCATATGTCAGCTTCATGCGTTTTATATGGTTATAGCAGTTAAAACCGCAGTATACGCAGTAATTTTCACAGTAGTTGGCAATGTACAGAGGTGTGAAAAGATAAACGGTGTTTCCGAAATGCTTGCCTGTTTCAATTCTTGCTCTCTGTGCCATTTGCTCAAGAAAAGGTTCTGCAGCCGGCGATAACAGGGCTTTGAAGTCTTCTATGGTGCAGTTTTCATGTTCAAGCGCGGCTTTTACGTCTTGCGACGTGTATTTTCCGTAATCGTAGGATTTCATATGTGCCATTACGTTTTCACAGACATCAGATTCGATTTTTTCCATGCCCGGCAGGTATTCCATGTGATTTTTACGGGAAGACGGGTCTGTCTCAAGCCGATGTTTTTTTGCGAGAGCCCCTTCTGACAAATATTCGGAATCTATAAAAAAATTGTTTTCCATATATACATAAGCCTCTCAGTCGCGCAAAAATCCTGTGAGCGGGTCCGAAGCGGATGCGCCGCGTGTCAACACTCTTCCGAGTCCGGACAGATACGCCTTGCGTCCCGCTTCGATTGCCTGGCGGAAAGCCGCCGCCATCATTGAAAGCTCGCCGGCTGTCGCAAGTGCGGTATTTGCCATGACAGCCGCAGCACCCATCTCCATGGCCTCACAAGCCTGAGACGGTCTTCCTATGCCAGCGTCCACGATTATGGGAAGGTCTATTTCGTCAATGAGAATCTGTATAAATTCTTTGGTCGCAAGACCCTTGTTGGAGCCTATCGGAGAAGCGAGAGGCATAACTGTCGCGGCGCCGGCGTTCACAAGATCACGGGCGGTATTTAAATCCGGATACATATAGGGCATTACCACAAAGCCCTCTTTGGCAAGTATTTCGGTTGCCCTGACGGTTTCCTGATTATCCGGGAGCAGATATTTGGAGTCGCGCATGACCTCGATTTTTACAAAATCTCCGCAGCCGAGTTCCCTTGCAAGACGCGCGATTCGTACCGCTTCCTCGGCATTCCTCGCTCCGCTTGTGTTAGGAAGCAACGTAACTCCTTTCGGAATAAAATCAAGAATATTTTCCTGCTCTTTTGTGTTCGCACGTCGGACAGCGAGAGTTATTATTTCGGCGCCGGCGTCCTTTACCGCCGCTTCTATAAGTCTGAGAGAGTATTTTCCGGAGCCGAGAATAAATCTGGAGTTGAATTCATGCCCGCCTATTATCAATTTGTCGTTGTTTTCCATATCTTTTTTCCTTTGTGTTTTTAGAATTCGGTTTTATAGTTTAAGTTCATACGTTATATTCGCCCGAAATAATACGCAATACGGTATGCGCCTGATGAGCGGCGCAAAGCATTACACGCGTGGACAACAGTCCTATACCTTGACAGACATCGCTTTCACCGTCGCCGCAAAGATAAAATTTATCCGAAATCCGGCGTGTTTTTATGTTGTTTACGCTGCCAAGCCCGGCCATACCAGACGCCGCGACAAGATATTTGTCGGGCATTTTTTCAAGCACAGTATTTGTCAGCATGGCTTTTTCCTCAGCCCGGTCAAAAGCCTCGCAGACAATTCCGGCATTCTTCAGGTATTTGTCAAGATTGCTTTCGGTCAGTTTTACGGTATAGGCTTCGATATCTGTGCAAGGCGCGGTTTCGGCGAGGTTTTCCCGCAGCGCATCTGTTTTGTATTTTCCTATCTGACAGATTTTGTATTGCTGGCGGTTAAGATTTGATATATCCACTCTGTCAAAATCAATAAGTATCAGCTTGCCTATTCCCGCTCTGGCGAGAGATAAAGCAATATTTGAGCCCAGTCCCCCCAGACCGCATACGGCGACAGTAGCGTCGGAGAATTTGTCTTGCAATTCTTTTCCGTGTCGGTCACGAAGAGCCTTTATAAATTCTTCTTTTGATGGTGACAAGCTCAACCGCCCCCCACAAAATTAACTATTTCTATACAGTCGCCGTCGCTGATAACTGTTTGTTCATACTCCGCTTTCGGAACTATGTCGCCGTTGCGCTCTATCGCAATGCGCTTTATGTCATATTTTGTCTCAGTCAGATATTCGGATATCGTTTTGCCGGCAATGTCAAGAAACTCTCCGTTGATTTTGACCATCGCTACACCCCCTCTGAAAATCAAAAAACGGCAATACGCCTGTTTTGACGTTTGCCGTAAAAAGCCTGCCTCACACAGAGATAATACTGCTCTGCGCAAAAGTTCTTCCCTACGTTGGCATTACCCAAATCAGGTTCCCGGGTCGAAGGTCGCACCTCCCTCTCAGCCTGTAATACAAGCTCCCCTATTTACTTGAAACATATTATACACCTGTTTTCAGCTTTTTTCAAGACCTTTTTGTAAATTTCTATCGAATCATGAAACCGTTTCTTTCGGAACTCCGCGGCTCAAATATTTTATATCGCTTTCCTCACTTACATGGAATAATCTCATAAATTCATCTCTGATTTTATAAATTCATGTGTCTTTTACAAATTTTGCCGAATCATTTTGGGCTTTTGAGTGTAATATTTAAGCTGTGACGGCGAAATTCCGTAATATTTGCGGAACAGTCTGTAAAAACCCGAATAATCACCGAATCCGCAAGCGTCCGCAGCATTCTGCACGCTTTTTCCGTTCATTATCAGATCACAGGCGGTATCAAGTTTTTTCATTATAACATATTGCCAAACCGAGGTGTTTACCGCATTTTGAAATAAACGGTTAATATATGTAATGCTGTAGTAGAATTTTTTTCGTATATCGTTAAGATTATTGATGTGTGAAAGATTTTCGTTTATATATGCAATTATCTCATCCGTAAGCGCTGACATCCTTGCGTTGCCGCACGTGTACTGTGCGGCATGTCCCTCTTGTGCTTCTCCGTTACATGTGATTTCAAGGAAAACCGGATTCATGTATACAAAATAGTCTCTGCATAAATTATCGCCCTTTAAATCACAAAGCCTTTTGAGACTTTCTCTTATAAAAGCAAAGCTTTTATCCTCAAGTCTATACATATATATCGGATCGTCTTTTTTTTCAAATAATTCGAGCGCAAGCTCGACCGACAGATTGTCCTTTTCCTCACCAAGAACCCACGGCATAAATTGCGTGGACAGAAAAGATATCGGCGTTTCCCCCGTTTCAAGGCAGTGTTTAACATCGTGCGGGATAGTTAAAATGCACCCTTTTGACAAGGAATAATGCCTGTCTCTGACAGTAAAGCCGCATTTTCCGGACAGCAGAAGAAAAATCTCGTTTGATTCATGACAATGGCGTATGTAATTTTGTTGATTCGGCATATTGTCAATCTTAAAATTTGCGCACAGTCCAAGATATTCCATAACTCTTACCGCCTTCTTTTTTGTGTTTCTATGCGGACCGCAAAGCAATATTGCTAATATTATACATTATAACATATCAGTTTAAAAATTGCAATGTTTTTTGCACAAAATCTCAATTGTTATTATCCTGTTTTAATTATATAATGATATAAATGATTTAACAGAAGGAGGGTTTTTATATGCAATGTAAAATAAGAGCAATCAATATTTTATTCTTTTCGGCAATGATTTTAATGATGTGTGCGCTGATCTCGTGCAGCAGGACCGAGAGCGGAAATGATACCGTTCAAGATGGGGCAGAACAAAAGAGTACTTCTCAGACAGAGATGCCGACTGAGTCTCCTGAAAATCCGAAAACCATTGTGTTTGATGACGGAATTGATGAGGAACTGACCTCAGCCGATGTGGGCTCGCTAATCGAAGTGCCTCATTATTTGCTTGAAGCCGGCTTTGATTCTCCGATTTCGTCAGACGATGAAAATTGGTTTGCGAACAGCGCGGCGGATTTTTCCGAAGGTAACCTGACAAGCTATAACAGCACTCATTTCTATCTTTCAAACAAGATCAAGATAAGGGCAGATATCGCATGTATCACGCTTAAACTCCGAGCTGACCGTCCCGGAGCCGCAAGCCATGATTCGGGGTACATAGGTCTGCGTCTGCCTCAGTATGAGGATGAATATTCCGCGGTAAAGGCAAACGGCATCTGGCTTGCTTTTCAGAACAACAAAGTGGGGATTATTAACGGCTGGCCCAATGTCGTATTGTTTGAAACCGAGTTTTCTTTTTCGGAAAGCAGAGTTGTCTATATAGAAGACAATATGGAAGACAATGTAATTTCCGTATTTGTCGATAACGATGACGGTGTTAAATTGCTGGTGTTTCGAGTTATAATTGACGGTCAGAATATTACTGTAGTTGACGATGAAGGAAGTACAAAAATAACCGCCGCTTTCAGCTATGAGGTTGAGAACGAGGGATATATAGGTTTTTGGGCACATCAGAATAATGGCGGTGTCGTATACGATGATATTTCTGCCGAATGGGAGGAAGCCGTCAAGGTTCCTTATGTAGAATCCGACCCTACCAAGATTCGTGATCTGTACAGTGATACATGGACTGCGACAGACGGCGTCGGCCGTCAAATAAGCTCGGGAGAGAGCGATGTTGACGATAAGTTGGTAGGTATATTTTATCAGATTTGGCATACCGCTACACACGGCACTTATTCGGACCAAATTCTGTACGACCATTACGCAATTTATCGCGAAGGCGGTCTTGACGCTGTTAAGGATGCCATGGCGAGCGGCCCTTTGACCTGGCCTCACTACTGGGCGCAGCCGTATTTCGGTTACTATCTTTCCACAGACCGTTGGGTGATCAGAAAACACGCTTCAATGCTTTCCGACATCGGAGTGGATTTCATTTTCCTTGATGTGACGAACGGAGAGTCGTTTACCTCTGTTTACAAAACGATTTTCAAGGAATACAAGGCAATGCGTGACGAAGGACTCGAAACCCCGGACATATGCTTTTTTCTCAGTGACAACAGCGAGGCAAACGC
>CASEEB010000252.1 GCA_949286815.1 uncultured Eubacteriales bacterium
AATATCATTTTCCTGTGAAATTTCATAAATAACTCCCGCGTCACCGTGTATGTAGGTCTGAGTGTCCTCGCCGTAATACCACGCCACGATTACCATGCGGTTTTTACCGTCGCGTGTATATTCGGAAATATCAATTTCATCGTATACCTTATAGTTCGGGTAGTCTGCATACTGCCCGAAGCCCGCCAGACTGCCGTTTATATAAACGGTATAGTTTGAGTCCGCGGAGATTTTCAAAATTTGTTTTTTGGATTTGTCGGAATTGAAATACGCTAAAAAGTCCGCGTATTCGTCGTTTTTTTCGACGCCTGCTTTCCAGATCCATTCGGCTTTGGCAAATGCTTTCATATCGCACCTCACTTATTTGTTTATTTTTTAATTAACAGTTTGCCTGACCTTGCGGCGTGTAATACTTGCCTTGCCATAAGTTGTCGGCAAACATTTTCTTGTCGATGTTGTTTATAACTATTGTTTTCTTTCTGCTCCAATCCGGAGCTATCAGCTCGCTCTGCATTCCGTCTCCCGTAATTCTCCCTATTACCGTGTCGGGCGGCAGCACACATAAAGCTTCGCATACAATATTTGTATATTCGTCCATGGAAAGCGGAATATATTTCCCGGAGAGATACATCTTTTCCATCTCGGTGTTTTTCAGAACATGCAGTAAATGCAGCTTGACCTGGTCCGGGACAAGACGAGCCAACATTTTTGTGCTTTCTATCATCATGCCGCTGTCCTCCCCCGGAAGTCCGTATATCAGATGTACGCAAATTCTGATTTTGTCGGAGGCGTTTTTCAGTAATTCATATCCTTCTAAGAAATCCTTGTATGTGTGTCCGCGGTTAATCAGAAACGCCGTTTTGTCGTGCGCGGTTTGCAGCCCCAATTCCACTGTAAGCATTGTTCTTTCCGCTATATCGGCAAGGTATGCCGCGGTTTCTTTATCTATACAGTCGGCGCGGGTCGCTATATTCATCCCCACGACGCCGTCAAGTTTCAGCACGGGTTCAAATCTTTCTTTGAGAATTGATACAGGAGCATATGTGTTTGTGTGAGCCTGAAAGTACGGGATGTATTTGTCGGTTTTCCATTTGGAGGACAGTTTTTCTTTTATTGTTTCAAACTGTAGAACGGGCGGCATCAGGGACGTGCAGGCAAAATCGCCGCTTCCTCTTGGGGAACAGTATATGCAGCCTCCCACAGAGCATTTTCCGTCTATGTTCGGGCAGGTAAATCCGGCGTCAATCGGAATTTTCATACACTTGCCGCCGAAGGTTTTTCTTAACCAATAATCGTATGTGTAGTATCTTTTGTTTGTATCGCTGTTGGGAAAAGGATTTATATCTTTCTGCGTGATTTTTTTTGAGTTCAATTATCCTGCCGCCTCCGTTCGGGGTTATCTCAGTTCGGGCGTCATTTGCTATATTATTCTTATCATAAAATATCCGCAAATACTTCCGCTGAATTAGTATTCATTATAACACGGCATATATGTTTTGTCAACAAATTGCGGACTTTTTATTTTACAATTTTTTGTTGAAAAATAAATAATAAATTTAAAATTTGCGGGTTTTATGAATGTTTTGTCTTATACACCATAGATTTTGTACTGTTTTTTATTTCAAAATCAATTCCGAAATAAAAAAGCCGTGTCATATAGACACAGGCTAAAGCCCCATTAAATAAAATGTGCAATGGGAAATACTTTTCTGTGGTGATAAGGCACGGAGAATGAAGTCGAGGCAAAATAGCGTTTAAATTGCATTTAAAAGGACGCCGTAAGAATGCGGGACTCTCTGCCGCGCCGACTTTTGAAAATAATGCGCAAACCACTTTGGAAAAAATTCGGTTATTTTGTCAGTGCTGTCTTTATCAGGCTGAGCAGGCGCCATAGCCGGCGGATATATCGGAAGCGAGCATGACTCAAATTAAAATCTTCATTCTATTATATTATTATATATATACTTTGATTAAATATTGAATTTTTAAAAATATCTGTGAAATAAATCGCAATTAAAGCGGAAACCGAAGATATCACATTAATTTAACTGAGTTTTTGGCGCTTATCCGCCCAAAATTTTTTGTGCCAACATCAGTACAAGCGGAAGAGTCAGCACAGACAACAGTGAAGATACACCGACGGTAAGCGAGGAATACCCGGAATCGAGGTCATACGTTTCGGCGAACATTGTGATTGTAGAAGCGGTCGGGAGCGCGGTCGCGGCGGTCGCGAAAAGCGCGTAAATGTCCGGAATGCGTAAAAGTTTTGCAAGCAGGCATATGATAAGGGGAAGCGCTATCAGTTTTACAAAGCAGAAAAAATAAAGTTTCCAGGACGCGAAAATCTGTTTTGCGCTTCTTGTGGCGATAAGCGCGCCCGTTATAAGCACGGAAATCGGGGTGCAAAGATTGGAAAGGTAACCCAGGCTCTTTGTAAGAACGTCCGGCAGTTCAAATCCTATTGCGGGCGCTTTAAGCAGATATATAAATATTCCGATAACGCAGGGAACGGTTCCAAAATTCAGAAACGCCTTTTTTACTGTGAGTTTAATGTCGTCTCTTTGACGCGCGAGAATGACGATTCCCCATGTCCACATTGAAATATTGAAACTGATT
>CASEEB010000253.1 GCA_949286815.1 uncultured Eubacteriales bacterium
ACATCGAGGGCTTCTACAATTCACACAGACCTCATGCGTCTCTTGGCTGGCTGACCCCGGATCAGGTCGAGGCTGCCTTTGGCAGTTAATTCATTTGCAAGGTCTTTCTCATTTCCTGTCCACTTTTTTGACTATAGGCCATTCTTCGGTTTTGTTTGCCATAAAAAATTCTCCTTTTTATTTTATTCTGACATAATTGAATTTTTATTTGTAGGTATGACTTTTGTTTTTGCGGACTGTTTCTTTTTTGCAGTCGGGTTTATATTGTAAGTTTCTTCTTTTCTCGAGGTTTTAACCCACTCGGGAATATGTTCGGAGGCTTTACAGGGAATAAGGAGCGGGGAGTCAGGGTGACAGGTGTAGTCATATTTATCTACCTGCAATACTTTTCGCCCGCGAATGATAATCAACGCTTTGTTAATAGGCAAACGCAGAACTTCATCCATTGTAAGAAGCTTTCTCTTTCCTACGCCGCTTGTTTCACGGTATTCCGGAGTGTAGTCACTTACGCGCCAAGTGCCAAGCTGCTTTACTTTACTTGTTACGGTAATGGATATCTCGCCGGCTCTGTCGCTGATATACTTTGCGGTCAGCTCATCTGAGCAGCCGAGAAAAAGCTGAATATCCGAGTTTCCGAGAATCTCCTGCCATTGATTGTATGGATAGCGGTTTTGAAGTCCGGCAAGATTTTGGAATACACAGGACATCGAAATATTGCGGGAACGGATTACGGATATTTTACGGCTCAGATCCGGTATGACGCCGCAGGCGGTCAGCTCTTCACCGAGTACATGAACCGGAACGGGTAATTTTCCGTTAGGACAAGACTTATCCGCGTAGCGTACAAGCTTTATGAATACAAAAGATAAAAACAGGGAAGAGAGGAAATCGAATGTGCTGTCCTGATCGCTTGTAATGCAGAAATAGGCGCATGACTTTTTGCCCGGCAGCTCTAAGTCTATTTCATCATAAGATGTAATACTTCTGATTTGGCTGTTCTGAAATACCTGAAGTCTTGAACCAAGTCCTATGATAACGCCGCTGCGCACTGTTTCTGACGCCTGCTTAAATATGGAATAGGGTGCTTTGGCCGGATGTGAGTATGGGAGATTATCAAATAATACACTCAGTTCGTTTTCTGAATTTAAAGTCAGCAGTTTATATACTTCTCCGATATTTTTATTTTCAATAGGATATCCCCGCTCAACATAGAGCACCAAGGCTTTCAGCAGGTTCATTTCAGCGTTATCCCAAAAGTGATCGCCGCGCTCCGAACCGGTGTTTTTTATAATTACATCACAAAACAGTTGTGCCATAAGTTCGTCGCCTTCGATTTCAGAAAGGCAGTTCCACGAGTCAGAACTTTCGGGAGATACCAAATTAAATATCTTGACTTCATATCCTTTGGAACGAAGGTACTCGCTTGTTTTCTCATATAGCTCAGACTTCGGGTCTGTGATAACAAGAGATTCGCCGCGCATTACGCTTTGTATTATGCGGTTGACGCAGTAGGCGCGGGTCTTCATGCTTCCGCTTGCGCCGAATACGGCGATATTGGCATTGAGCCGTGTTTCCGGCGGGACGCAGACGGCTTTGCCGTCTATCTTTCCGAGAATTGTGCCGGTGTGGCTTCGCACGTCTTTTACTAAATCAAGAACCTCCGGTATTTCTTTTTCAGACATAAATCCCGCGGTACCGTAAGTTCCTTTATCGGAATATATAAGATTTCTGGTTCGGTCGTATTCTCCCTTATCGTTAAATCCCAATCTCATTACCATGACGATTAGCAGTCCGAAAACACCGGCACATATCAGAATACCGATTATTCCGTATGGCATAGTAAACATTGCCCTGAAACATTCTCCGACAGCAAATGATGGGATCTCAGGTGATGTTCCATCGCCTGCTACCGCACCTGAACTTTGCCATTCGGCGTAATTACGCAAAAATTGAGCAATATAACCGCCGCAGTAAAGTAAGGCAAAGAGCATAGGAGGGAGAAAGCATATTAATTTTATAATTTTACTTTTAGCTTTCAAAAAAACTCCAACTCCTTTTCATTTTTTCATAATCAATGGTCTGGATTTTAACACGCTCGCCGCAAAATCTGCCGATGATATTTGACTGAAAGTCGAAGCAAATTAAAACTCCTGTCTTTGCCTGAATAGATAACATTGATTCAAAGCTGCTTATTCTTCTCAGATCACAGTCATAGGCGAGCAGCACCGGCTTCCCATCCCTTGTCATAGCGTCGTGCTCAAAAAGTGACCCCATTATTGGCGGTTTCAAATCCTCTTTTAAGATATCGTTCAGGTTTTCACGCAGTTGGGTATCGCATAGAATTTTAAGAATTGTTTCTCCCTTAGTATCATTAGTAAGAAAATGAAAATTTTCATAACTTCCGTCAAGTATAAAATATTGCTTATTACCTTTATTGGCAAGTATATCATAAGCAAGTTCAATGTTATTGGCGAAGATAATGCCGCGTACTGCGCCTGTGGAATACTGACGCGGAAATCTCTGACGACATATAATATCACTTACCTGTGCTTTGACCCGCATTTCGCTTTTGTATGCCCACTTCATAAGATGGTCGCCCAAGTTATAAACAATATAAGCTCTTGTGTCCGAAAGCAGCACCCCGATATTGTCAAATCAGACATCATGTTTTAATGAGCTGACTGCTAAATAAAAAACTCCGCACTTGTAGGATTTTTTTCAAATTCATTAAGTGCGGAGAAACATTATCTATAAAATATTAACATTTTTTAAAGGTTATCAACGCGATTTGATTCTTCTGATTATCCTGAATGATTTATATGATGCAAAAAATGTTGTTAACCCCATCATAAAATATATCATCAACGCCAAAGGCTGAAATGCCACTTCAAAAGCTCTGTACATATAAAATCTTCCACCCAAATCGGTTTCATCTATAAATCCCAAAATAAACATTGTAATAAAAAATGACAATGGCATGATTGCTGTCATAATATAATCAAAGCGTCTGTGTGTAGGCGTGAAATTACCTATAATTGCTGAAATCAAAAGAAGGGTAGCCAAAACTACATACAGGTTTATTTCCAACAAATCCCATTTGTCAAGAAAATCCCATATAAAACATGAACACGGTACAATGATAAACGGGCATACATAATATATCGTTTTTCTCACAGTAGACCCCCGAATGTATTTATTTTTTTCTCTAAGGAAAAATCATTTTTCCATATTATACCATATATTACGTTAATTTGCAATAGGTAAAAAAATTTTTTAAGTGAATTAAGGATGAAAATCGTTAATATAGACTCTCAAATCATTTTCTAT
>CASEEB010000254.1 GCA_949286815.1 uncultured Eubacteriales bacterium
GTGGTCGGAGTGGCGGGATTCGAACCCACGGCCTCTTGGTCCCGAACCAAGCGCACTACCAAACTGTGCCACACCCCGACAAAATATTTGATTTCAAATACTTGAATAGTATATCACAAAATCTGATTTTTGTCAAGAGATTTTTTTCCGATTATAAAATTATTTTCTGTGAGTGAATTCCCAAAGTAAATTCCACAGTGGAATTTGAAGTAGAATTTACTGTGGGAAAGATTTTGTGGTAGAATTTAGTCTGGGAAAAGGAGGTTCCAGACTATGAACTACGAAAAGAGAAACAAACACATGACGCTTGACGATCGCATTGAAATTCAAGAGTGCCTTAACAAAGGTATGACCTTCAAAGCAATCGCTCAAAGAATTGGAAAAGATCAAACAACGGTGTCGAAAGAGGTAAAGCTGCACGGAAAAACCTATACGAATAGCTTTACCAAAACAGACGAGTGTTGCCCGAAGTTATTAAAGGCTCCGTTCGTTTGCAATGGGTGCCCGAAGCGCAACCACAGTAACTGTCCCTATGTCAGAAGAGTATACCAAGCCAAAAGCGCCCAACAAGAATACGAAACTGTGTTGGTTGAATCGAGAGAAGGGATTCCGCTTACCAAAGAAGAGTTTTACAAAACCGAGGAGATTATTTCTTCTGCCGTAAAAGCCGGACAAAACATATACCATGCCATTCAAGCAAATAATCTTTCCGTTTCCAAAACCACAGTTTACAGACACATTGAATGCGGTTACTATACGATTTCCAAAATAGATCTTCCACGTGCTGTGAAATTTAAATCGAGAAAAGAACAAAAGGGTGAATATGTGCCTAAAGGCGTTAAAATTGGCAGAAGTTTTGAGGATTTTATGCTTTATCTTGAAGAAAATCCTTCTACCAACTACGTTGAAATGGATACTGTCATCGGAAGAATTGGCGGCAAGGTTATTATGACGTTTCAGTTCGTAAACGTGGACTTTATGTTCGGTTTACTGTTAGACAACAAAACCGCTGCCGAAGCCGCAAGAAGAATTCGTGAATTAAAAGAAAGGCTCCGCACTTTCGGACTTGATTTTGGAGATGCCTTCCCTGTCCTTCTAACCGACAATGGTGGTGAATTCAGCGATGTTTTTTCATTTGAAAATGGGTTGGATGAGCAACCGGAAACCAAAATGTTTTTCTGTGATCCCAATGCTCCATACCAAAAGCCCCACGTTGAAAACAACCATACTTTGTTCAGAGGAATTGTTGAAACCGGTACTTCTTTCGATGATTGGACGCAGGATAACGTCAATCTAATATTCTCTCATATTAACGCTGTTAAGAGAAAGCAATTCAATGGTAAAAGCTCTTACGATATGTTTTCTTTTACATATTCCAAAGAGCTTTCCGACGCTTTGGGTATTTCTTTCGTTGCTCCTAAAGAGGTTATTCAAACTTCAAAATTGTTGAAACTTTTTTCTTAAAGTAAATTCTACATATGGTGGAATTTAGTCTGGGAAATTACCCTCTCAGGCTTTTTTAGGTGCGCTCTCTTTTAATTTTTTTATTGCTCTTTATCCCTATTTGTCCCTCTTTTCTTCTTTTCCCACACTAAATTCCGCTTGTTTCTCACACTAAATTCCACCGCTTTCCTACTGTGGAATTTACTTTGGGAATTCACGCGCCAATGTTCAATAAAAATACCGCGATACAAATAAAGCAACGGGACAGCCTGTTTCCGAAATACCGGAACAAGCCGCCCGCCGCGTATGTTTTTTATGATTAAAATATGTTTACACGACCATGAATATACTTACAATGAATAACCGTCAATCCTTGCCCGATTTCATCATCTCAAGTTCCGCGTCGTCCTGAAGCGCGTCATACCCTTCCTCGCCGGTGCGTATCTTTACTACGTTTTCAACATCGTAAACAAATATCTTTCCGTCGCCTATATGTCCGGTATAAAGCACATCTCTCGCGGTCCTTATCACGGTATCCACAGGTACTTTGCTTACGACTATATCAACCTGTATTTTCGGAAGCAGATTGGTTTCAATCTGGACTCCTCTGTAATACTCGGGCTTGCCCTTTTGTATACCGCAGCCGAGAACATGAGATACGGTCATTCCGGTGATTCCGATACCCATCATTGCCTCTTTCAACGCCTCAAACCTGGACTCCTTGCATATTATCTCTATCTTTGTCAGTTTCGGCGTTCCGTCATCTACCGATACAACTTTCTTTACGGGCACCGCTTCGACTGCCGGGACATCTCCCGTAACCGCGACCGCATCTTCATATCCGTAATATCCGCCGTCTACAGCCGGAGCAAAATCCGGATACGCGCTGTTTCCATGCTCTCCGATATCAAGACCCGAGAGCTCTTCTTCGGGCGAAACACGGATGCCGATTGTCTTTTTAAGCACCAGCCAGACAATTGAAGAAGATACAAATACAAACGCTCCCACGGCTACTATTCCGAGAAGCTGTACGCCGAGAAGCCTGAATCCGCCGCCATAGAAAAGTCCGTTTTCGGTGGAAAGCGAAGTAACGCCCTCTTTCGCAAACAGTCCGACAAAAACAGTTCCCAGAACCCCGCAGCCGAGGTGAACGGACGTTGCGCCCACAGGGTCATCGATCTTGATACGGTCAAAGAACATTACCGCAAATACGACTACCACGCCTGCAATCGCGCCTATAAGCAGTGAGATCTCAATGCTTACATACGCGCATCCTCCGGTAACGGCGACAAGTCCCGCCAGACAGCCGTTGATAGTCATGCCAAGATCCGGCTTGCCTATAAATATCCACGCGGTAACCGTAGACGTCACAACCGCCGCGATCGCCGAAGTATTGGTTGTCATTAAAATATGCATGATATCGGAAGTGTTCTGGAAGCTCATGGTAGAACCGGGGTTAAAGCCAAACCATCCGAGCCAGAGCACAAACAGACCTATAACCGCAAGCGACATGTTGTGTCCGGGAATCGCGCGGGGCTTTCCGTTTTTATCGTACTTGCCGATACGGGGACCCAGAATCAACGCTCCCGAAAGAGCCGCCCATCCGCCGACCGAGTGAACCACGGTATCTCCGGCGAAATCCTTAAAGCCCAGATCAGCGAGCCAACCGCCGCCCCAGACCCAATGCCCGACTACCGGGTATATAAACAATGTGAGTATAAAAGAAAATATGATAAATGATATGTATTTTATTCTTTCCGCAACGGCGCCCGATACTATAGTAGCGGCGGTGCCGCAGAATACAAGCTGAAAGAAAAATTTGCCCCAGAACGGCACACTTGAAGTCAATGTGTCGTCATAAGCCGACAGGTCGGCATTGCCTAAAATCCATATGTTTTCAGTGCCGATAATCGGATTGTCGCCACCGAACATCAGACCCCACCCCAACAGCAAAAATCCAAGTGAGGATATTGCGAAAACAATAAAGTTTTTGGAAAGAATATTTACGGTGTTTTTAGATCTCGCGAACCCGGCTTCCACGGAAGCAAATCCAA
This sequence comes from uncultured Eubacteriales bacterium, assembly GCA_949286815.1. Taxonomy (GTDB): domain Bacteria; phylum Bacillota; class Clostridia; order Oscillospirales; family CAG-272; genus SVTX01. The sequence continues at coordinate 3,498 of CASEEB010000254.1, forward strand.
GGTTCATGAAAAAGACAAGAATCGCGGCTAAAAATACCCATAAAGTATCAATCAGCATTTAAATCACCTCTCAATATATTTACTTAAAATTGATAAACTATTATAACGAGGACTTTTTATTGTCTCCCGGAAATGAAGCCTAAATCCTCTGAAACGCAAAACGTGCATCCGAGAGTTTTCCTCTTCAGATGCACGTCATTGTGTATTTATATATATTCAATTATTGACAATATGTCATTTCACCGTATGAGGGAAGCGGCCAGAGTTTTTTGGGCACAAGCATTTCCATCTCATCGGCAGATTTTCTCAATTCCGCCATGGCAGGAATTATAACATCCTTAAATGCTACCGCCCTTTCCTTCACGTCCTCAATATCCTGAACTTTTTTCTGAAGCTCGCCAAGCTTCTCCGCAGCCTTATAAGTCTGCGCGTTAAGCTTTGACAGTCCGGATACAAGCTCCTTTTCCACATACAGACAATCTTCCTCGGAACACAGCTCGCGTTTAGCCTCAGCAGTTTTCGCGACACTCAGAACATATTCTTCAACCGCGGGAATAATCTGTTTTTTAGCCATGTCTATCATTGTCAATGCCTCTATATTGATTATCTTTGCATAGTTTTCAAAGAGTATCTCCTCGCGTGCTCTGAGCTCAACCTCGCTCATTACGCCCAACTCTGTAAACAGGCTTATATTCTTCTCTTTAGTAAGGCACGGATATACATCGACAGACGTCTTTAAATTGAGAAGTCCTCTCTTCTCCGCTTCAACCGGCCATTCGTCCGAGTATCCGTCGCCGTTGAAAACAATTCTCCTGTGAGCGGTCAATGTTTCCTTTATAAGTTTTTTGGCGTCCGCCTCAAGGTCTTCCGCCTTTTCCAGCCTGTCGGCAAAATCCTTGCAAACCTTTGCCACGGCGCTGTTGAGAACTATATTCGGCATCGCTATATTCTGCGACGAACCCAGCATACGGAATTCAAACTTATTTCCGGTAAACGCGAAAGGAGATGTTCTGTTGCGGTCGGTGGAATCATATCTGAAAGTAGGCACGCTCGGAACACCAAGGTCCATTGTCCGCTTTCCCTTCGCCTTGTAATCGACATCCCCCACAATCGAATCTATGATTTCTTCAAGCTCATCGCCCACAAACATGGATACAATCGCCGGAGGCGCCTCGTTCGCGCCCAGACGGTGGTCGTTGCCCGCGCTCGCGACCGATAGCCTCAACAGATCCTGATAGTCGTCTACCGCTTTGATAATTGCGCTTAAAAACAGCAAAAACTGAGTGTTCGACGCGGGATCGCTTCCAGGGTCAAGCAAATTTTTTCCGGTATCGGTGGAAATAGACCAGTTGTTGTGCTTTCCGGAACCGTTTACTCCCTCATAAGGTTTTTCATGAAGCAGAGCCACCATTCCGTGCTTTTCCGCGACCTTTTTCATAGTTTCCATTATAACCAGGTTCTGATCGACAGCCGCGTTTGTTGTGGCAAAAATAGGAGCAAGCTCATGCTGAGAGGGAGCAACTTCGTTGTGCTTTGTTTTTGCGCTTATTCCAAGCTTCCAGAGTTCGCAATCGAGCTCCGACATAAACTCCGCCACCTTTGTCTTAATGGGTCCGAAATAATGATCCTCAAGTTCCTGTCCCTTTGGCGCAGGCGCGCCGAAAAGCGTTCTTCCGGTAAACAGCAAATCCTCTCTCTGATCGTAGTATTTCTTATTCACAAGGAAATACTCCTGCTCAGCTCCGACCGTTGTCGCAACTCTCTGCGACACGGTATCACCGAACAGCGCAAGAATGCGCAATGCTTCCCTGCTTATTGCGTCCATTGACCTTAAAAGCGGCGTCTTGGAGTCCAAGACCTCTCCCGTATACGAGCAGAACACGGTCGGAATATAAAGTGTATCATCCTTAACAAACGCGTATGATGAAGGATCCCATGCCGTATATCCTCTTGCGTTACAGGTTTCTCTCAGACCGCCCGACGGAAAGGAGGATGCGTCGGGCTCGCCCTTGATAAGCTCCTTTCCCGAAAACTCCATCACCACCTGATCCGCGCCAACCGGAGAAATAAATGAATCGTGCTTCTCGGCTGTAACGCTTGTAAGCGGCTGAAACCAGTGAGTATAGTGAGTAGCGCCCTTTTCAATCGCCCAATCCTTCATTGCGTTTGCAACGACATTGGCGATAGAGACATCTATCATATTGCCTGTCGCGATAGTTTTTGTCAGCGACTTATATACTTCTTTCGGAAGCCGCTGACGCATCACCGC
>CASEEB010000255.1 GCA_949286815.1 uncultured Eubacteriales bacterium
TGTAAGATTTGAATAGGTGGCGTCGCTCGGCAAAATATTTTCAAGCAGATTTCTATAATCTGTACATACTTTCAAAAGAAGTTCGTCCGTTTTAAGATTTATCTTCTGTACTTTGATAACTTTTTTCACCGTAAGTGTCAAATAGTCGGATTTACGGCTTCCGTCTTTTGCTGTGGCAATTATTTTCACTGTACCGGGAGCCTTTGCGTATATAGCTCCTGTTCTCTCATTGACAGTCGCCACATTTGTATCGCTGCTGCTCCAGATGACATCGCAACATGTGGCATTTGTAGGACATATTACGGCGTACGCCTTGTAATACCATTTTCCCTCATCCATACTGTATTTTTTGGGGTATACGGTAATTGAACTTGTATATATCATAATTATTTATTCTCCTTTTTTATTAAAACATCTTTCCGATAAGAGTCCGTTTGCTTCTGATAAGGTTAATATTAAATGTTATTTCCCTGTCGTCATCGTCGCATATGGGGTGACAATCCTTGCCGTACTGCCATACCGAAATCTTTTTTCTGGTGATGCCGGACGGGGCGTAGGGCTTCCAGTTGTCGGGATGTATAAGATGAGTGGTGGTTATCTCGTCATATTCCTCAAGAGTGGGGGCAGTCGCCCAGATAAGGCACTTTTCAAACACTTCCCGGTCTGTCTGCATACCTCTGCTGTATTCGCGGTCAAAAACATATTCCGAATCGGTATTTGCCCTGAACGCCGGGGTATAGCCGTCGGTAATCATGGTTTTCGCAAATCCCCGCATGAAATCGGTCGTGAGACTTTCCTCGTCGTCTATCTCGAGGAATATTGCCCTGCCCGCGGGTATACCGAGCTTAAACGCGGTGAAAACGGCGTCTTTAGCGAGAATTTCTCCCATTTCCTCGGTCTCCTTCGCTTCCGCGGAGCTGTATATCGCCGCTATCGAGCATGCCTTGTCGTGCAGATAATCTATCTCGGACTTTGTAAGACAATTCTCTCCGGTTATGTTTCTTCCCCAGAAAGAGGGATAAATCTTATTTCTTTTAGCCCATTCAAAAAGACTGATATTGTTCTGCAGCTTGTCGTCAGTCTCAATCCGTGAGTCAACTCCGAAAAGGAGCTGCTCTTCATCCCATTCCGCGAAATTATCCGTTTCCTCCGGATAAAAATCATATACATTTGTTCTGTATGTATCTCTACATGCCATTTTTTAATCCTCTTTTCATCATGAATTTTTGAATTTATATAAAGACTTATTTGTCTTTACGGCACTATTATATCAGTTAAACTGTTCATTTGTCTGTCAGCTTAAAATTTTCTTGATGACATCTGAACAATTTTTTTGGTTTTACCCGTTTCCGTGTCCTCAAAAAGATATTCGTATTTTTTATCATTGATATTTTTTTCGGACAGAAATCTCATAGGCTCCCCGTTTTTTCCCATAGGCCACTGTGATTCTTTTCTCCAATGCGGGTATTTATTGTTCGTTATACGGAAAATTTTCATTATGATCCTTTGGCACATCATGCTCTTCTCTTCTTCGCATACCGAATCCGGAAGGCTGTCTATTACCCTGTCTATTATGCCGGATTCGTATACTTCTTTTCCGCCGATATACCTTGGGACTGCTTCAAGTTCAAAAAAATATCTCTTTTTGATATCATCCCGCGTACTGTATTCTTCCTCGGGAAATGCTTCTTTTAAAAGCCCGGTAATCTCAAGGTGCAGGTGGTAATACAAACACCAAGGGTTGCAGAGACTTTCATCAATGCACTTTTTTACCGCTAATCTTATATCGTAAGGCACGGGCTCGATGTGGTGAGCGTTTTGCCCGTATTCATTTACCTGCACCTCGCACTTATAAAATATCTTGCCTTCAGGTACGATTGACTGAAGCCAATCCAGCACCTCAGGTCTTCTGTTTAAAACATCCACAAACTCCGCAGGGCTCACCGTTCCCTGTACGAAGCCTGCCGCAAAATCATATAAACTTATCATATCACACCTCATATCCGGACTCCTCTTGTTTTTCCGCAATAGGAGCCCGGCTGCTATTCTCAGTTGTTTTAATTTACCGCCCTTTATTTTGTTCTGAGTATTTTCCCGGTCGGAGTCTGGGACAGCCTGTCCCTAAGTTCTATCAAAGACGGAATCTGATATTCGGGCAGCAGCTTGTGACAAAGCTTTCTCACTTCTTCCTCGCCGTCAAATTCCCCCGATATCTTCATCGCTATATCCTGCCCGAGTATTTTATTTTTTACGCCGTATACGTAAACCTCTTTTACCCTGCGGTCGCTTTTTAAAACCGTCTCTATCTCCTGCGGATATATATTCATTCCGGCACGAATAATCATATCGTCGCTTCTTCCGATAATCTTCAGAAAGCCGTTTTCATCTATCCTCGCGATATCCTTTGTACACAGCCAGCCGTCCTTAAGTACAAGTGAGGTCTGCTCTTCGTTTTGATAGTAGCCCATCATCACATTGTCTCCGCTGACCCACAGAATTCCCTCTTCTCCCGCGGACGCGGCGCTTCCGTCATTTTTCAATATCTTCAGCTTTACCGATTTCAGCGGAATTCCCACATATCCGTTGTTTTCCCGGAAGTGTTCCGGCGGCAAAAAGCTTACGCGAGGGCATGCTTCGGTAAGACCGTAAACATGATATATTTTCGCTTCCGGAAAAGCGTCGATCATCATTTCCGCAACGCTCGGCGCCAGACACTCGCCGCTTATGCATATATTCTTTAACTCAACGTCGAATGACTTTACACATCTGGATAATGCGCTCAAAATAGTCGGAGTCCCGCAAAAAACGGTTATATTTTTTTCCCTGATTTTTTTCAGCAAAGCATAGGGATTGAATTTTTCGGAACTAAAGCAGAGCTTTGCACCTTTGACAAGCGAGGTCAAAAACTCTCCGGTCAATACCGCGGCGTGATACAGCGGTCTGGATATCAATATGGTATCATCTTTTAAAATATCAAAGTATTCCGAAATATCGGACACGTTGCACATAATATTTTTTTCGCTGAGCATAACTCCTTTGGGTGTGCCCGTAGTCCCGGATGTGCACATTATAAGCGCGGGGTGTTCGTCAGGCTCCGTGTAATTGTGCGTGGCAAATCTGTATGCCTTCAGCTCATTGTCAAGGTCGGTAATCAGCGCGGTCGGGCTTATAAATTCGATTAACCTTCTGCAATGCTGTTCCCCGTATCTAAGTGACAGCGGGACAACGGTGACGTTTGCCGCAAAACAAGCCAGGACAGCGATTGCCTCTGCCATTTCCGAATTACACATGACAGCGCAGCATTTTTCGGATTTTATCTTGTCGGCAAAAACCTCCGCATATGCCACAACATCGTCATAGCTCATACATGCGTCATTTTCACATAAAATCTGCTGTGGATTTCGCAGCATAGCTTCTTTTAAGAAATCCCATAGTCTCATTTACATCGCCGCCTCCATTCGTTTGATAAGTTCTGTCAGCACCTTGTGTTCTGTATCATTTGTTTCCGATAAAAGCTTTTTTACAATGGGCAACACTGAATCTCTTCTCTTTTTATGGTGCGATGAGTACAGCACATGCATTGTATTGCAATTATCCACCGCTTTTTTGTATTCTTCGCTGAGCGACGTGTCAAATTTCAGTTTTTGTTCAACGCCTTTTATGCGCTCGTGCATAAAGTTCTTATGGTCGCACAGTACTCTGAAAATCCGCCAGTCCATTTTATCGTATTCAATAATCCCCTCATACAGTCTGTCAAGGTACATCTCCAGGTATTTGTGCACGATGATTCCGTTAACTTCATTGTCCGCGCTTACCGGATATTTGTCAAAGGTGGAATCGAGATATTCTTTTAAATTACCGTAAATAATTTTAGGTTCAATCTCCACTGCCTTGTCTGAGGGTTTGACCCCCGCCAGGTTACCGTATACGCCGACAGACATCATCTGTTTTTTTCCTCTGTTAAAAGAAGCTTGCCTTATCTTGAATTTACTGTACTGAAAATTGCTGTCATACGCGAAGACGTTGTATGTCTTATCGCTTTTATCATAACCGAATATCAGGCCGTCGTGACAGAAATGTCTTACTTTATACCATGTCTTGCCCTCCAGATAATAATCGTCCACACCGTCAAAATTGACATAATATCCGTTATCGATTAATTCGCATATCAGGTGGTGAACATCATTGTTTAAAAACCTCATGGGGTATATGTACTTGTCAAAATACGGATATTCGGTCCAAGATGACTTAAGTATACTCAGATGCGGCGATGAAAAGCCGTAAAGGAAGGCTTTGTTGCAGTTTAAATGAACAGATTGATTGATATACCAGTTTTTTACGGAAGAAGTATGCGGGCTTACCGCGCCGCTTAACCCCTGAAAATGATATGTGGTAAAAAACGGCTTTCCGAGTTCAAGTTCAGTTTTCTTCATGTCCGTCCGCCTTTCTTTCGCAATATCTGTCAACCAGACCGATAACGTCGGATACTGAAATCAAGTCAAACGGATTCATATCCGACTCGTCTATTACGATATCAAACGCGTCTTCAATCTCAATCAAAAGCATCACCATTTCCAGACTGTCCATATACAAATCGTCCGTAAGGCTTGACTTTTCATCGAATCCCTCAACTCCGCTCAATACATTCAAAATTTCAAATACTCTCTCTTTGTTATCCATTTTGCAGTTTCCTCTTTACCTCTTTCTCGATAATTGAATAGCTCTCCTCTACAGAGCATTCTGAAGACACAAGAACACCTCTATTGACTTTACAGATATTCAGATACTCATTCCTCAGCTTATACTGCAGGTCTACATCAATATACCTGTTCTTTTCTGTTTCCCTGCTCCTTACCCTCGATATTGCCACATCTGCCGGCACATCTATAAAAAACGATATATCGGGCTTGATTATATATTTGGCTATCTCATAAATCCACTTGTCATCGCTGTACCCGCGCGCCCTCAGGTTTGCGAGACACGAATAATAATACCGGTCGCTTATAACGGTGCAGCCGTTTTTCAGCTTTGGAAATATAACCTTGCTCACATGCTGCACACGGTCGCTCGCGGCAAAAATTGACATGCTGCGGTAATCATATACATCGTGGTCTTCCGAATCCATAAACGTGCGGAAAATGTCTGAATTTCTGACATTGTCCGACGGCTGTTTAGTCAGACAGACCGGTGTGTAGTTCTTTATTTCTTCCGCAAGTTTGTTGATTAAGGTTGTCTTTCCGCTCCCGTCAAGCCCGCAGAATGTTATAAGCAAACCCTTTGATGAGTTGTCTGGCATCTTAAGTTTTTTCATCATTTATCACCTCCCTTAAATTTTCAATCCTGTTATCCATAAAAAAACGTTCCTTAATATTTTTGGTTTTATAAACGAAAACTTTTTTGTCACCCGGTGAAATAACCGAATGAATAAAATTTTTGTCATCAGAAATAATATTTTTGGATTTTTGAAACGCGAAAGCATTGCAATTTCCAAACAAAGCGCAGGTTTGCAATACCGCGCACGCACATTCTTTTTCCATATTGTATTTTTTGGCTTTTTCAAATACACGCTCTGTCTCAATCCCCGACATTCCGTCCAGAAGCATATAAATATCACAGTATTTATACAACGTCATATCTCTTTTCATCTGTACCCAAGCCAATGTGGACACCTCTTTATATAAATGTCCGCATAAATGAATAAAAAAATCTTCCGCGCATAAACTCTGAACAGAAACGTTTTCATTATGAAAAGAGACAATATTGTCAAGCATTGAGGATACCGTATAATTATCACTGTTTTTATAATCAAGCGAAAAGTTTAAATCCACTTCGAGATAGTCAATACCCGGAAGTCCCATTTGTCTGATATAAGGAACCGTCTCCCCGCGCGTCATTTTCGACTCTATTATCTCCTGTCTGGTTGCCGGAATAAACCGGTCGTTTATTATCTTTCCCTGTTTAAACCCATCCTCGGTCAGGGTTTTGCCGATGGCGGTTATATCTTTCGCGTTTACAAGTATGTCAATATCATTTGAAGTTCTGTACCCTTCGGGATACTCCCCGCAAAGAACGGCGCCTTTAAGCAACGCATATCTGCCGATATGCTTCTTAAGAATTTCTTCCAGGTAATTAACACAGTAAAAAAAACTTTTGTTTTTTTCAATATTCTTTTCATATGCGCCCTTTAAAGCATTTCTGAATTCTCTGTTTACTCTGTCCAAAACATTATTTTTTTTTAATACTCCGTAAGCCACTCCCGCCATTCTGTTGTAAAAAAGACAGCCAAGAACATTCGGCGTCGCGTATTTCAGCATGTCCGAGTCAAATTCATCTGATTTAAAGCAACATAAATTTTTAAATAATAACTTTTCCTCTTTTTTCATAATAAATCCTTTTACATATTGTGACATATCAGCTGTGATATCAACGCGTTGACAGCGTTAAGTTCCTTTTTGCTCAAAATGCATTTAAGTTCTTTTTCCGCCAAATTAAGTATTTTATGTAATACATGAATTTCGTCCTCAGCAGTAACGGGATATTCCGGTTTATCAAAATCAGCGATATATACTCCGCCGTCGTATCTTCCGCTTTTCATAACAAGCGGCGCCTTGCAGCTCAATATGTCAATGTCCCTGCGTATTGTGCTGTATGACACTTCAAATTCGGATGCCAAGTTGGCGATAGTTTCGTGTTTTCTTCTGAACAATAAAATCAGGATAGCGTCCCGTCGTTCAAAAGACTCCATGTTTACACCTCCTGTACAATATTTTTCCTTGCCGTTATCAAACAAATATACACAAAAGCTTTTGTATAAATAAAGGACAAAACGAACTGTATAAACTTTTTATTTAAATTCAGTCGAATATCCCTCTATTTGTCTATATTATAAAAACTAAACTGTTCACTGATTTGTCACTTTGAAAAATAAAAAAACGGTAAAACAATGCAGAATACATTGATTTGCCGCTACACTCTCAATTAGCCCAATTTAAAACCTGTTGACTGTAAATTATTATAAAAACAAAATTGCAGTTATCAATGAATTTCAGTAAGAAATTTTAAAAAGTATTAAAAGACATTTTTGGATTTTTTTGTTAGTTTTGTATTTGTCTTCTATTATATACCATATTTTACCATTTGTCAACATAATTATCAATTTTTCCCAGAAAAATTATCTTAAAACCAAAAAAGACGCCTGAAATCAGACGTCTTTTGACAAAATAATATTAATTTATACTTATTCCGCCGCCTTAAAGTTGTAAACAGGCTTTATACGACAGATAATTTCAGCGGTAGGTTCAATGTTCTCAACAATCTCATCAATGCTCTTGTATGCCATCGGTGATTCATCCAAAGTATCCGGAACAATGCATGTGGAATAAATACCCTTCATTTTTTCCCGGTATTCCTCCATCGTGAGATTTTCAAACGCCGCGGAACGTGACATTAAGCGGCCTGCCCCGTGAGGCGCGGAACAGTTCCAATCCTCATTTCCCTTGCCGGTACAGATAAGACTGCCGTCACGCATATTAATCGGTATTAAAAGCTTTTCACCGTTCCCCGCGGAAACCGAGCCTTTTCGCAGAATCATATCATCCGTATCAATATAATTATGAACGGTATGAAAGGAATCAATGCCCGTCATTTTCATACTTTCAAGTAAAAATTCCGCCATTTTTTCCCGATTTCGCTTCGCGAATTGCTGACAAATACTCACATCATGCAGATAATCCCGCATATACGTTCCGTAAAGATAGCAAAGGTCTTCGGGCAATGTAGGTTCTTTCGCTTTCCATTCCTTCTCCATTTTTTTCAGCGTATTCATTATTTCTTTTTTGCGTCCCTGCGCCTTGTAAGTGTTAATCACTTCTTCCCTCTTTCGGAAATATTCCTCCCTGCCGAGATTCAGATCGACAGCCATGTTCTGATAAAACCGCGCCACCTGTGTGCCGAGATTTCGGCTGCCCGAATGTATGACAAGATACTTAACTCCGTCTTCGGATATATCAATCTCAATAAAATGATTTCCACCTCCGAGAGTGCCGAGACTACGTTCAAGCCTGCGTGTATCTTTAAGATATCTGCAGCAGTTCAGCTGCGTAAGATCAAACCTTTCCCGTCTTTCCTCCCAGACATTTCTGCCACTCGGTATACCGTGCGCCGCCTCGTCGAATCTCTCAAAATCAATATCGACCATACCAAGGTTTACCGTGTACATACCGCATCCGATATCCACTCCCACCATTGCGGGAACTATCTTATCCGTAATTGTCATTGTGGTTCCGATAGTACATCCCTTTCCGGCATGAACATCCGGCATTATGCGGATTTTGGAGGCGGCAAATGCCTCCTCGTCACAAACGGCCTGTATTTGCTGCCGTGCTCCGTCTTCAATTTCATTTGTATAACATTTTGCAGTATTAAATTTACCTGTTATTTCTATCATATTGATCTCCTATGCCGCCGCAGGCGGCGCAAATATATATTGAAAAGTTTCGTCAAAAAACTTATGCGTGAAATCTCTTATACGCTGATTTAATGTAATTTTCACGCGGATTCTCCTTTCAACCAAACCGGATAAAGTCGGCAAAGTTAAGCTGTCGCACTGAATCTTATGTTTTGTCTTTAGGCTGAAACAGGGCGGCAAGCTGGGACAAAATATCACCGTTTCCGTTCAGGGTAATATTGCCCGCATTTTCGCAGATGCGCTCAATATACTCAAGTTCTTTTAGCTTATATAAAGTTTGATTTTCATCCATAAGTCTCGCGGTATTAAGCAGTGAGCGTGTGGACGCGACCTCCTCGCGGCGGGTAATGACATTGGCCTGCGCGCGCTTTTCGGCAACAAGTACGGTGTTCATGATTTCTCGAATTTCGCCCGGAAGTATAATGTCCTTTACACCCGCGTCGGTAATCTCAACATACAGATCCTGCTCTTTTGATTTTAGTTTTTCAAATACAAAACGCGACATCCGTTCTTTATCTTCCAAAATCTCATCCAACTTATATTTGCCTACATACTCTCTTAGCGCAAGCTGTGCCGCCACATGCATCTGCTCTTCAAAATCGTCGATCTCAGTCAGAATTTTCACATAATCGGTCACCCTATAATTGCAGACGAAGCTGATACGCAGCGAAACCTTGTCCTGAGTCAATATTTCCTGACCGATAATATCCATTTTCGTAAGACGCGTATCCACAAAGTCAACATCTATTTTAACACCTGTTTTCCAGAAATAATATGTACCCGCGTCAAGAATTTTTTCAAGCTTGCGATTGAAATAAAGTCTTGCTTTCTGATACTCCGCCACTTCTATTTTAGTAAAGTATATATTTGAAATCTTTGAAAAAATATAATCCGGCACGCTCTCATCCACAATCGGAGTTGAAATATCCACAAGCCTGAACTCGTGCGCATCGACCGCGGACCAAAATGCGTATTTTCCGCGGATAAGCACACCGTCGAACTTGCCGTTTACATAATGCAGGGCTATTTGCTCATCCGATACTTCAATAACCTGTATCTGTTGCGCGACGTCCTTATCCGAAATCAGAGTTTCAAGAGAACATCTGTCGCAATCCAGAGGAAACTCCATATTCACAATCTCTATCTCTCTGCCACCGAATTGATAATATTTTCCCGCGTCGAGCAGTTTTATATACTTTCCGTTTTTATAAAGGAAACCTTTTTGATTTTCATTGATAATTACCCTGTTCATAAATATATCCCTCCGTTCAATTAATAACATTCTGTTCGGTACTTATGTGGCCGGCCCCCTACAAACTGTGTTTGCAAATCAGTGACTCATTCCGTCGCGGGCGGCTTAAATAGACATTTAAAAGTGAAAATGTCTTAACTTTGATTTGATTTAACCGAACTTTCATGTTTAGTTTCCGCAATTGTTCATGCCGGATATGCGGCCGAAAACTTGAGTGTGCCATGAGCGGAGCGGAAAGAATAACTTCTGGCGCCGTTTCTGATATCACGGTATCCGTAATCGGACAAGGCACTATCCGGCATTGCATTTGAAGTAATATATTTCACCTCATTTGCCGGACAATTGCAAAACCAAATAAAAAACGTTCCCGCACACTTAATTTTTTAGTTTAAGCGTACCGTTTTTTCGTCCTGTAAGGACGTAAACCAATCCTCTGGCGATATGCTTAAACAGCATACGGCAGGATTCGAACCTGCGAAATAACGGGTATTAAGCCCACGGGGAGTTGAACCCCATCGATTCGAGATACCTCTCATTCGATTGCCAAACAATACAAGCTTTTTTGGCATACGCATTGGAAATCCGAGCGCACCGCGGTGGAATTAAATTCAAACACACACATAAAATAAACTTGCAAGCATATTTTACCATACAAAAAATTCTTTTTCACGGAAAAAAAGCTGCGAACTCTCCTCTTCAGAAAATTTTTTATCATCACATAAAAAATCTCTGATGTCAAAAAAGTCCGCAGCTTTTCTGCTTTATTAATTTTGCTTTTATAAGTTCCCGAAAATACTCAGGTTCGGTCACCTCGATCATCGGACCGAACGAAAGAACTCTGATAACCATTTCCGACTCATCGTTGCGGTCATATCTGATACGTACCGTGTATGTATTATTGTTATTCTTTTCGGCCTGCTTTTCAAAATGCGCGAAATGGAGCATACAGCGTTCAAGGGCGTTTCTTTCATCCCTGATTTTCAGAGTTACAAAACCGTAATGTATATTTTGTTGATTGGCGCTGAATTCCTGCTCGCCGTGATATACCGAACAGGACGTTATCTTAGCAAGATTCACGGTGGGAAGAAAATGACACCCGCTTGTGATAAGCCGGAATTTATCATCCTTTTCCGAGTATTCAAGCCGTATCGGAACACACCTTGTAAATACATTTCTGCCGTTTCTGTCTGTCATGTTCAGTTTTATCGGCAGCCCGTCTCTGATTGCAGACAAAATCAATCTGAACCTTTGTATATATCCTTCGTCCTCAAAAGGGTCTCCGTCATTGTACTTGTCGTAGATATAGTAGTCGTCCGGAGTAAACAACGGTTCTGTTTCTTCAAGTCCGTCAAAACGCACGTCAAAAAGTTTTATACGCGGATCGAGCGAAATTGCCTTTAGCCAGCTTTTCTGAAGATTTGTCAGCGGCATGGTCGGCTTATGCTCAAGCGCCGTTGTCATATCCTTATGTACAAGCTGCCATTTTTCACTTTTAAGAGACGGAAGGATAGTAGTGATACTTTCTCCGAACGCCTTCTCGGCAACCAGCTTCCGAAGCTCCTTTTCATCTGTTCTTCCGTCTATAATTTCGGATATGATAGCCGCCACGGTATTATAATAGGCGGAATAAAGCTCACTGAATATCATCTGTCTCCCTCCGCTTCGATTCCGTACAGACGGTACATCTCCTCAATATCCCGTCTGAACTGATTTTCCACCGTGCGATTGGAAAAATTCAGTTGTGTTATCCGGCAGATAAATGTTCTGATCCAGGGTATCATTTCACTCGTATCAAATACATCCGCGGAAAAACGGTATGTAAAATCATCTGTTTTCTCTACTTTGCCGATACGCTTTTCCCTTTCAAGCCGCCTGACAATATAGTCCTCACCGCGTTCGACCCTTATCGAAAATTCCACATGCTCAACATGCTCACAACCGTCACGTCCGCGTTTTATATTGACTCCCCACATTTTAGTCTGCATTTTTGCAAGCTGTGTTCTCAGCTCGTCAAACCGGGGCGTCTGTCCCTCGGTTTTAACCGCGGATATATAGTCAACCCGAAACGCTTTAAAGCGGTTGAGTTCAGGATGATACGCAATAAGGTGCTGTCTTCCGTTCTGAACGCTTATAAAAATACGAAGAGGTATAATCCGGCTTCTTACCGGCTCATCTTTTTTCCGCATACTGTGCGTCACGGTGACAATACTTTTGTTGCGCATGGCTAAAAACAACATGGCCAACACATCGCTGTCCATTGCTCCCGTAATATAGTGATGTTTAAAGGCAAAAACCTCCTTATGCGCGGGCATCTTGTCCAACAGAAAGGAACCCACTACCCCGCAAGGCGCCACCTCAGAAAAATAATCAACAACCTCAAGGCATTCCGGAAGGTTAACCTCATCCGCTCTGCGATATAATATTCTTTTCTTTTGTTTTTCCGAAGTGATAATTCCCTCCGCGCAGTATTCCCTGAGTTTTTTGCGCAGCGTAGACTCGTCAAACATCATAGGACACTCAAACCCGGAAAGATATTTTTGGTCGATGATCTGCATAATTTCGTTTACGGTCAGCTTTATTTCCTGCGAATAAAGAATATCAAAAACTATAAAATGAAGCGTAATGTCACCGTCGGTAAAGCTCTTTGCCTTCCAGGCCTTATAAAAAGGGTTGTGCCGAGAAACACGGCTGTCAACCGAAATAAAAACATTCTTTCCCTCCGGAGTACGCGAAAATCTCATGTATTTGCCAAGCCAGCTTTCAATACGTCTGCGCTCGTCATCATATGAACGCGCGCTTTTACCTGCGTATTCGTCACGGCTCTTGAATCCATATACATAAAATTCTCTCATGTATGCCCGGATTTTTTCAAAATTTTTTATCAGTTCACTGTATGATGACATAACCCACCTTTTATTAATTAATCAGTACAGTATATAGTTTACAAATCTGAAATATGTCGAAAAAATATCTGAACATTCATTTCAGTATCATATTTATATTTATAATTATACAGTACAAAAAAACCCGTGTCAAGATTTTTAATTACAGTATTTGTGCTATTTTAAAAATTTTAAAAAAAACACTTCAATAAATTTTGTTCTTTCTGTCCCTTGAAAAACAATAAAAATTTTGATATAATTTCGGTATAAATATAAAAAATATAGTGAGCAACCGAAAAGGTGTAAGTCCGGCTATGTCGGGCTTACACCTTTTTTGCGTTTACGGAGGTTATATGATTACCGAAAACAAAATGGGCACAAAAAAAATCAGCAGTCTTATCTGGTCAATGGGACTGCCAATGATACTTTCAATGGTTCTTCAGGCACTTTACAATGTTGTGGACACTCTTTTTGTAATTAATATGGGAAATGAGGGCGCGCTCGGAAACCTCGCGCTTTCCGCCGCCTTTCCCGTACAAATCTTAATGATTGCCATCGGAGTCGGTACGGGTGTGGGACTTAATGCGATGCTTTCAAAAAATCTCGGCGAAGGTAACAAGGAAACGGTAAGCAAAGTCGCGGGAAACGGTCTTTTTCTCGCCTGTATTTTCTTCGCGGCGTTTTTTCTGTTCGGCATTTTTCTTTCACGGTCTTACATGAAGCTGATGTCAACCGATGAAACCGTAATTCAGATGGGTACGGAATATCTCAGAATATGCTGTTGCATTTCAATCGGTTCAATTGGATTTGCCATCGCCGAGCGATTTCTGATAGCCACGGGTAAGACCACACTTTCAATGGTTTCTCAGGTTGCGGGCGCGCTTACAAATATCGTCCTCGACTATATATTTATCTATCCTCTGAATATGGGCATAGCGGGCGCGGCTTACGCGACCGTCATAGGGCAGATAGTGTCTTTTGTACTTGCCATGGTTCTGCACTATTCGTTAAACCATGAAATAAACGGCAATCCGAAATACATCAAGCCAAACTCACAAATAATAAAAAGCATATATAAAATAGGCTTTCCCGCGTTCCTTATGCAAGGTATGCTTTCGCTGATGATGTTCGGCGTTCTGCTTATAATCGGCACGATTGACGATACTTACACGGTAAATCTGCTGTCCGGGAGTTACGGAATCTACTATAAACTTATGCAGACCGCGCTCTTCGCTTCATTCGGACTTTCCAACACTCTGATCTCCATAACCTCATATAATTACGGCAAAAAGAATACAGCCCGAGTGAAAGATACAATTAAACACGGCATAATCGCCTCGGTAATCGTGGCATTGGCAATCACGGCGCTGTACCAGATATTTGCCGGACCAATCTCCCGGCTTTTCGCGCTTACAATTGAAGAGTCATCAATAGTCGCAAAAAGCGATATTATAAGTATGTGCGGACTCGCACTTCATATATCTACTTTGGGGTATGTCTTCATGGGCTATTGCGTGGCGATTCAGGGTGTGCTGCAAGGATTCGGAGAGGTTTGGTCACCGCTTGTAATCTCCGCTTTGCGTCTGCTTATATTCGTGCTTCCGGTTGCATATCTCTTTACATTGAGTTCAAATGTTACAACGCTTATCTGGTGGACGTTTCCGATTGCGGAAGCAGTCACGGCAGTTGTATCTCACTTCATATTCCGACGTTGTGTAAAAAGGGTTTTGAATTAAACGACAGTGTAAATGGGGCGGTGAGATAAGAAACTTTTTACGGGAGACGGTGTACGACCGTCCCCCTGTTTGTTTTCTTAAATCCGCGCTCTTAACGCCGCGGTTTTATCTGCATTTTCCGCATTTACTGCATCCGTTGCAGATATTTCTGCTGCCGCAGCAATTGCAGTTATCCGAAAAGTAAGGCTCATAAATATCTTTCGGCAAAAGCTCAAGTCCCATATTGTCCGTAAGCCTGAAATTAATCGGTCTGCCCTTGAAATTCATGCCGGACTTATACGCCATTTCGGATTGAAGCCGCTTATTCGGTATACGATAGGTTTTGCCGTCCTTGACAAATATTGTCCCGGTTTCAATAAAATCAAAGGTAACGCCGTGTGACTTACATTCGGAATAAAGCTTTTTTACCCAATCAAAGTCACACGGTCTTGCGCCGTCATAATTTTCACCGCCGCATACAACCTGTTCTATCTGACCGTCGTCAAGATATTTTTCAATGCTGACCTCGCCGATAAACGGAGCGCACATGATTCCTTTATGTTTGAACGGCAGCTCCAACAAAATCGGAATACGCTCGTCCGCCCTTTTCTGATTTTCACAGGTTACGTTAAAGAAAATATTTTCCCACCCGTCTCCCCATTCGGCGGGCAGACACTCTTTGACTCTCTGGGGGCGCTTGGTAAGCAGGAAAAACCTGACATCCGGACGCAGGCGCATTATTTCCCAAGCGTCCTCCCGCCATTCATCCGCCTGCTCCAAAAAGAAGTCCGAGTTCATACAGACTCTTATCATTTCCCCGCTTTTCACCTTATACGCCCCGTATCTGTCCCTCTGCAAAGGATACGTAAATCCGGATTTTGTCTTATAAATCACGCTCCCGTCGCGTTCTCTTGCGCGGTCAAGGTAAAACATATAGCAATTTGCGCAGCCCTCACTGCATTTAACACATCCGTGCCACGGATTCCAAATATCATGCATACTCATTTCACCTCTCCGCTTACGCGGTCATAATTTCCAATACATCCCCTCACGGGACGAATACTGTTAATACAATTGTCTTACGGGTTTCAGCTCATTGTGGCGAGCATATCAAGCGTCACCTCATACCTTACGGGCTCGGAATTAATCAGTCTTTCATATTCTTCAAACATATAAACACCCATCCGTCTTATCTCGTCGGTCGCGCTTCCTGCCCTATGCGGGGTAAGATATATATTGTCGTACTTCCAGTATTCACTGTCCGGTGCAAGCGGCTCGGTCGGGTCTGTAACGTCAAGCAGCGCCGTCCTTTCGGGACACTCCTTAAGCGCCCTCATAAGATCCTGCGCCACCACCTGCGCCCCTCTGCCGGTGTTTATAAATGTGGCGTTTTTCTTCATAAGCGAAAAAAGCCTGTAGTCAAGCATACCTTTCGTCTGCGCGTTATTGGCGAGATGGTTTGATATAGTCTGGCAGTTTGCGAATATGTCCTCAAGCGTGGTTTTCTCAACTCCGAGTTCCTTAGCCTTCTCATCGCTCAAAAAAGGATCGAACACCTTTATTTTGACGTTATAAGGCTTCAGGAGCCCTATTACATATTTGCCTATCATTCCCGCGCCGAGAAGTCCTACCCGCGCGCCGTAGTTGCCCGGGAAAGTATTGGCGTACTCAACCGATTCTCTGTGGCTCTGCGAATATCTTCTGTGAAGCTGAAAATATCCCTTATTTGCAAGGATAATCTGGCTTACCGCAAATTCCGCGACCGGAACGGCATTTGCCGCCCATGCGCTGAACACCCTGATATTTTTGTTCAAAAAACTTCTGGCGAATCCCTGAACAGAACCTGCCCCGTAAAAAACCACCTCGAGCGACGGGAAATAATACTCTATCTGAGCCTCTGTCATTGACGGCATTCCCCACGTCGAAAAAATAAACCGGGTATCTTTTACCAAATCCCTGTTTGCCTCCAATTCGTCAAAGCTCAGTATCGGAAAAGAACCGATCTGCTCGGAGGTGTACACATTTTTAATCATACCTTTGGAATTGGTCAAAAACAATCTTTCCATATTCTGATGTATCCTTCCTCAACACCGCATCAACGGCAAACAATATTTTTAAGAACCTGTGCGTCTGCCTCAAACTGCTGTACACTGTCATCTTTCACAAACTCCAGCATTACCGCCGTATCCTCATTTTTTACAAGACTCAGATACTTTTTCCATATATCCGAGCCATCCGAAAAAGGCAGTCTGTCATGCACACGCCAGACAAAAGCATGTATATTCTTAAGAACACCCAAACCTACAAGTTCTTCAATATCGACAAGATTTTGTTCGGGCAGGCTTGAAACATTCGGCTGCCAATATGTAAACACATTGTCCCTGTCAATTTCACTCAACAGCCTTACCGTGGATTTTTGCGTGCTTGTAAGCGTCCCGGAATGGTATTCAAAGGAAATGTCAATATTTTTCTCCTTTGCCGCGTCGGCTATCCTTTGAGTTTCAAGCTTTACTTTGTTGAAATATTCATTATCATCCGGATCGAAATTTCTGATACCCGCCCAAACTCTTATGTTTTTTGCGCGCAAAGCCACGGCTGTCTTTAACACCTCGTCAAAATTGTCGCTCTCTCCGACTCTGAAATAGGAGCCGTACGAAATCGTCTCAAGGCAGTTTTCTTCCATCAGCCCCGACACATACTCAGCCTTTTTATAATCTCCGGGGCAGACATGTACGTCACCGCCCCACTCCACTCCGTCAAGTCCCGCGCTTTTGACAAGACTGATAATCTGCTCTGCCGAAAGCTTTCTGAAAGTGACGGAAACAAGTCCGGTTTTCATATAGACACAAACACCTTTCCGGGCATCAATACCCAATTATACATATAAGGGCACAAATTTTCAGCCCCTTTTTTTAATCATAACAAAGTTTGTCAGAAGAAAACCTCTGCGCTCTACCTGCTGTTCTTTTAATACGACATAACCTCTTTTTTCAAAAAAAGGTCTTGCCGTAATCGAAGCGTGAGTTACAATGTCGCATTTTACCGAGTTTTCAAGAGCATCGCAGATTTTTGAGGCAATGCCTTTTCGCTGATAATCTTTATGCACGTAAAGCCGGTCAAGATATCCGGTTTTATCTATATCTCCGAACCCGACTATGATGCTGTTTTCAACAGCCACAAGACTGTAATGCCGCAAAAATGACATGTTCCACTTTTCGGTATCGGGAATTCCCGGTGCCCAGGCGCAAAGCTGTTCTTCGGTATAATCCTTTGCGTTGACCGTATGTACGGTATCGTAAAACAGTTCCGTCAGTTCTTTGCAGTCCGACGGTTTGTATTTTCTTATAAGCATATAATCAACCTCTGATAAAATTCCGGCTTGAATTATATTTCCGGGACAAAACTTATCTTTGTACTCTTCCCGACCCGTCTCCCTTTGCCAGCTTTTGAACCTCGCCTACCGAGACCATATTGAAGTCACCCTCTATTGAATGTTTGAGACAGCTTGCGGCAACGGCAAACTCAAGCGAGGATTGCATATCGAAGTCCTCGAGAAGCGAATAAATAAGTCCCGCGCCAAAGCTGTCGCCTCCGCCCACACGGTCAACTATGTGTACGTCATAGCTCTTTGAAAAATAATAATCTTTTCCGTCATAAAGCATTGCCGCCCATTTGTTGTCATTTGCCGAAATCGATGTTCTGAGCGTTATCGCTACCTTCTTAAAGCCGAATTTTTCGGCGAGACGGCACGCCACCTGCCGGTATCCGTCGTAGTTCAGCTTGCCTCCGCTCACATCGGTGTTTTCGGCTTTTATTCCGAATACGTCGTTCGCGTCTTCCTCATTAGCGATGCATACGTCAACATACGGCATAAGTTTTGTCATTACCTCTCCGGCTTTTTGCTTTGACCACAGATTTTTTCTGTAATTCAGGTCGCAGCTGACGTTAATTCCTTTATTCTTCGCCGCCTTCAACGCATCAAGAGTTATACGCGCGACATTGTCACCCAAAGCCGGAGTAATTCCGGTAAAATGAAACCAATCCACACCGTCAAAAATCTTATCCCAGTCAAAATCATCAGATGTAGCAGTGGCTATAGCCGAACCGGCGCGGTCATATATAACCTTGGACGGACGCTGAGAAGCGCCTTTCTCAAGAAAATAAATACCTACCCTGTCTCCTCCTCTCGTAATATAATCGGTATTTACACCGAACCTTCTGAGAGAATTTACCGCCGCCTGTCCAATCTCGTGCTCCGGAAGCTTTGTGACAAAACGCGCGTCAACTCCGAAATTCGCAAGCGATACCGCGACGTTTGCCTCTCCTCCTCCGTACGTGGCTCCGTATTTATCCGCCTGAACAAACCTGTAGTATCCCTCAGGCGCAAGCCTCAGCATAATTTCTCCGAATGTAACCGCCTTTTTCATTTTATATTCGTTCC
>CASEEB010000256.1 GCA_949286815.1 uncultured Eubacteriales bacterium
TCAATCGCCAGTGATTTCGCGCTTTCGTTTTCCTCTTCGAGAATACCTCTGATATAATCCTTATGCTCGCCTATCACATCGCCGCCCTCAGCCTCAAACTCCAGTGTACCGGTGATAAAATCCTCGTCATATTCGGGAATATCATACTGTATGGTATAAAGCACATAAACATAAAAAGTTACGTCCTTGCCGGCAAGGTCACGGTTTCCGTAACTCTCGTTAAATTTCAGATTAAGCGCCACCGGATTATCGGCGCTTGTCTGACTCGGAACCACGCCCACAAGTCCGTCTTCAAAACCTTCTATAAAATTTCCGGAGCCTATGGACAGTCCGAACGGGGTCTCATCCGACATATTTGAGCCGCCCTCAAATTCCTCTCCGTCAATCTCCCCTCGGTAAAAAATATATGCGGTATCGCCCCTTTTTATCGGTTCATCCGTAACCTTCGCCCCATCGTTCGCCACGCTTTTATGGCTGAAGCAAAGCGCGTCTATGTATTCTTGCACATCCGCGTCGGTCACGATATAGTCCGGGCTTATAGTCACACTCATATCCTTGCACACAGACGTGTCAAGCTTTACATAATCATTCATATCCGCGGCAAAATAATCAAACCTATTCACCTTTTCTTCGGTTTCCGAAGTTTGGGACTCTCCCGACGTTCCGCCGTCGGTATCGGTATCAAAGACCGAGGGTCTGCCCTCCGTCCATGAGGATAATCCGGAACATGACGCAAGACATAAAGCAACAACGGCAGCCAAAGCGGATACGCAGACAACTTTGACGCAGAATTTTTTTGATTTCATATATAACCTCCGAGAACCTACGCGGCAAAAGCCGCTTTCGGCTGAAACTTTCAGCAGATTCAGTTTCATATACAGAATTAATAATACTATATTTGCATTTAAAATTCAAGTACAATTTGAAAACTTTCTTGTATGTACCCTTTTTCCCTCAAAATTTTCCGCATGAATTGACAAACAAGACAAAAAATGTTATAATTTAAGTAAATTACGGAATGTAATTTTTCAATAAACGCGCTGAAAACCCGCGAGGTTTTACGGCAAAACAACATATGCTGTTTTAAAAAGAAGAAATACTTAATGATAAAAAGCCGAAAGGAAAAAAATATGTCGTCTGTAAAGGATAGTGTTTTAACCCGGCTGAGCGCAAACAAAGACAAATATACTTCGGGGCAGACACTGGCAAACGAGTTGTCTGTCACACGCTGCGCGATATGGAAAGCGGTATGCGCATTAAGAAAGGACGGATATGTTATTGAATCCGTAAGCAGTAAAGGTTATAAACTGCACGAATCCGACATATTGTCGGAAGCGGAAATAAAATCCAATCTCAAAACACCCATACCGCCAAAGATAATTGTGTTCGACAGTATAGAGTCTACCAATTCCAAAGCCAAGGAGTTCGCCGCGAACGGACAAAAAGAGACTGCTCTGATCATAGCGAACAGTCAGACAAACGGAAAAGGCAGAATGGGCAGAACATTTTACAGTCCAAAGGACACGGGACTTTACATGTCTTTGCTCTATACCACATCTCAGCCGCTGGAAAACGCGGTGAGTATCACCACGGCCGCCTCGGTAGCGGTCGCTCTGTCAATAGAAGAAATGACCGGATGCGCCGCGCAGATCAAATGGGTAAACGACGTCTATATGAACGGCAAAAAGGTGTGCGGCATACTTACGGAAGCTATGCTCGGACTCGACGGCGACGGAGAAAACGTTATCATTGTAGGTATAGGAATTAATATCACTACCGAGACTTTTCCGGAAGAACTTGCAGACAAGGCGGCAGGCACGGGAACGCTCAGCGGTTCAAGATGTTCGCTCGCGGCAAAGATAACTGACCGGCTTATTAATTTCATAGACAATCCGTCAGACAAAACACACATGGACGAATATCGGAAACGCTCTATGCTTGACGGGAAAAAAGTTAAACTCATTTGCGCCGGGAGCGAATTTTTCGGAACAGCCATGGGTATTTCCGATGACGGAGGACTTATTTTTCTTCCCGACGGTGAAGAAAACTGTAAAATCATCCGCAGCGGCGAGGTAAGTGTAAGATTTGATAATTAAACAATTAAACGCTGCCCTAAAGGCGCATAATCACCTCATAATCTGAAAAAATCAAAAAAGACCGTAAAATATATGATTATCGGGCTTCAGCCTGAAGACATTTATGAAATC
>CASEEB010000257.1 GCA_949286815.1 uncultured Eubacteriales bacterium
ATCGGGAAGCCGAACGTGTCATATAATTTAAATACATCCTCCCCGGAGATTTTCTTTTTTCCTGTCTCAAAAGAATTCCTTATCATGCTTGAAAGTATAGAAAGTCCGGCGTCAAGCGTCGCGTAGAATCTTCCCTCTTCGATTGAGATTACCTTTAGAATGTAACTCTTCTTCTCGCCGAGTTCGGGATACGCGCCCACATTTTCCGCAATAGCCACCTCGCAGAGCTCCGGAAGAAATTCGCGTCCTATCCCCAAAAGTTTTCCGTGACGGCAGGCGCGCCTTATTATCCTGCGCAGGACATAACCGCGTCCCTCGTTTGAAGGTATTACTCCGTCGCATATCATAAACATGGCGCTTTTTATATGGTCTGTAATCACCCGTATAGATATGTCTTTCTCGCTGTCCTCACCGTATACCTTGCCTGATATTTCGCAGACCTTATCAAGTATCCTGCGGATAGAGTCAACCTCAAACATGTTGTCCACACCCTGCATAACACACGCAAGCCGCTCAAGACCCATGCCGGTATCAATGTTTTTCTGCCTGAGCTCGGTATAATTTCCTTTGCCGTCATTGTCGAACTGTGAAAAGACATTGTTCCAGATCTCCATATATCTGTCGCAGTCGCATCCCGGACGGCAGTCGGGCTTTCCGCATCCGTATTTTTCTCCCCTGTCAAAGTAAATTTCCGAACAGGGACCGCAGGGACCCGCGCCATGTTCCCAGAAATTATCCTCTTTGCCCAGCCTGATTATTTTTTCGGCGGGTATGCCGATCTCTTTGTTCCATATTTCAAACGCTTCCTCGTCATTTTCATAAACAGACGGCCACAGTCTGTCCGCGGGGATCTCAAGCGTCTCGGTGAGAAATTCCCACGCCCACGCGATAGCCTCGTGTTTGAAATAATCCCCGAATGAAAAATTCCCCAGCATTTCAAAGAAAGTACCGTGGCGCGCCGTATGTCCGACGCGTTCAAGGTCGGGAGTTCTTATACATTTCTGACATGTCGTCACCCTGCGGCACGGGGGTTCTTCTTCCCCGGTGAAAAACTTTTTCATCGGAGCCATTCCCGAATTAATCAGCAGCAACGATTTATCGTTATTCGGAATCAGTGAGTACGAAGGAAGTCTCAGATGTCCTTTCGACTCAAAAAACGAAAGATACTTTTCTCTAAGGTCGTTAAGAGATGTCCACTGCATATTTATATATCCTTTCAACTTTCATTTTCTTCAAAATATTACCTGTTATGTATTATATCACTTAATTTTGACAATGTCAATAGCGTTTGTAAGTTTTGTATAAAAATTCAGCTTAAATTTTATGCACAACAGACAAACCAATTTACTCCGCCCGATAGAGCGCCGCTCCTATTACCGTACCGAAGCTCGCGTTGTCCGGTATCAGAAAATTCACTTCAAAGTCATTGCTGAGTCCCTCGAAAACATTTCTCACGGGCTTTATTGTCGTGAGATTTCCGATAAGCACAATATCTGATATGTTATGTCCCCTGGCGGCAAAAAGCGCAATCATCGCTATGGTTTCGGCGACCATATTGGCGACTCCCAGGGCGATATCTCCAGCCCCCGCCATATCCGAAAGCTTTCCGAAATTGGACGCGGTCAGATTTTCATTGACGCCGGTATATTTTGTGTCTCTCGAAATATCCTTTACTCTCAGGTCTACCTTGTCAAGATTGCCCTCATAGCATATTTTTTCTATATGGTCTATAGTATCTATACCGGTCATACGCTTTGTAAGTCCGAGAAGCGTTCCGCCTCCGACCCCTGTCCCTCCGAGATAATTGACTGTGGTTTTTCCGTTCTTTTTCTGGGCGTGCACAAGCGCCGTGCCGGTGCCCATGCTGACGATTATCGCGTCGTCAAGTCCCGAAAGATACAGCCCTCCAAGTCCCACGGCGGTAAACTCCGGGACCTTACAGCAATTTAACGAATATATCGGTTTTGACATATAAGACGCTCCCACACCCGTCATCATAATTCTGTCTATGCCGTCTATGGACAGTGAATTTTCGGAGGTAAATTTTCCGAACGCTCCGTAAATCGAGGTCACGGGATCTGTTGCCCTGACAAGCAGAGGCGATATCAATTCCCTTTCACCGCAAGGCTTTTCTCTGAACCCTACTATTTTGGTAGTGCTCCCTCCCACATCTATTCCGATAACATTTTTGACTGAATTATCCGCAGTATCCGCCATGGTCACAAATCTCCTTTAGCATTGAAACATTACATTGTACATCAATTTCCGGTAAAAACATAATATTTATTATAACACCGTATTGAAAAAAAATCAATAGCGTGTTATAATAATAATGTGAAAATTTATCCGTTTATATAACTGAATTAATATGTCTTGCCGCTTGATTTTTTCAGTGTGAAGATACAATCCCCCACTGAAAAAGTTGAATGACGGGGCTTTGCCCCTTATTGAATTATTTCCACCGAAAGGATAGACTTACTTTAATGAATGAAAAACAAATTCTGAAAGACAAACGTCTGTTTATTTTTGACATGGACGGCACAATATATCTCGGAAATATTGTTTTTAAAGCCGCGCTTGATTTCATCAAAAAGCTTCGGGCATCCGGACGCAGAATTTTATTCTTTACCAACAACGCCTCAAACAATCATGACGTATATTTAAAAAGACTGAGCCGTATGGGATTTGAACCCGGAGAAGATGAAATACTTACATCGGGAGACGTAACCATTGATTTTATCCTGAGCAACAGACCTCAAAAAAATGTTTATCTTCTGGGTACTCCTCAGCTTGAAAGCGAATTTATCCGCAGCGGTATAAAAATAATATCCGAACAGGAAAAAAAGGCGGACATTGTGGTTTCAAGCTTTGACACCACGCTTACCTATCAAAAGCTCAAATGCGCCTGCTTCCACATACAAAACGGAGCCGAATACCTGTGCACGCATCCGGATCTTAACTGCCCTACCGAAAACGGCGCGGTTCCCGACAGCGGGGCTATAGCGGCGCTTATAAGCGCGGTCACCGGAATCACGCCGAGATATTTCGGCAAGCCATACCCGGAAACGCTTGAGTATATCCGCAAATATACGGGAACAGAAAAAGAAGATATGTGCATCTTCGGCGACAGACTGTATACCGATATAGCATTCGGTAAAAATAACGGGGTGTTTTCGGTTCTGGTTTATACGGGAGAAACCCATAAAGAAGACCTCGGATCAACTCCTCAAAACATGCTGCCGGATCTGGCGCTTGAAAATATGTCGGAGGCACAAAAAATCATTTTCGGATAACACCCAACAAATAATGAAATATAATCTCATATTTTACACAAAGAATTCATAGAAATATATACTGAAAGGAATAAAATGGCATTTGACGCAGGTATGCTCTCCTGTATCGCTCACGAAATAG
>CASEEB010000258.1 GCA_949286815.1 uncultured Eubacteriales bacterium
TCTCAAGCTTCCAAACGTCAGTCAATTCGACCCTTCGCCCCGCGTGACCGGGACGCCAGCTCAACGGCTCATCAAAATAGTAGCTGTCAAAATTTGCCTTTATGTCCTCAGCACTGTCAAAGGAAACCTTGACAACCCCGGGTTCCTCCGCTTTGACCCCACCGGGGAAAGCCGCCGCAGTGAATAAGGGCAATATCAGACTGATTACACACAGCACAGACACGAAATGCAAATATGGCTTACTTTTTGACATAATAAATTTCCTCCTGTTTTTTATGATGCGAACACGAATGCACAGGTACACGTTTTCCCATTCCTGTCCTCGTGATGTAATATAGCACAATGAACATATAAATTCAATAGCCGTCATCAATATTTATATGATTATATACATTTTTTCATAATATATGTATACATTATTTCAAAAAAATAAGCGTTGTTCAATGAACAACACCGAATCATTTCCATTATTTTATACAAAACAGGTCATTTTGGAAATTTCTGCGTAAAGACACGTTTTTATTTTCCTGCCGAACAGAAAAATAATAGTTTACTTTTCAAAAATCCTGATATATAATGTATAAAATACATTTGATTGCATTGTCTGCACAACTGTAAATATGAATAAAGGGAGCACTTTTTATGGCGAATATGCGGGATATCGCCCGCGCGGCAAATGTTTCGGTTTCGACCGTCTCCTATGCCTTCAACGGAAATCCTAATATAAGCGCGGCAACGAAGCAGAAAGTTTTCAGTGCTGCGGAAGCGTTGGGATATACGGCGCATTTAAAAAGAAATAAAGCATCTCAGAGAAGAAGCTCCATTGGATTATTTCTTGCAAGCTTTGAAGGATCATATTATCATTGGATGGCAGAGGAAATGACAGCTTACGTCCATGAAAAGTATTCCCGTTCTTTGAGCATTTTTATTAATTATAAAATAAATTGCCGGGAATTTGTTTCACTTCTGCGCTCGTCAGGGGTGGAAAGCGCCATTATATTACACTGTCTTGTTACCGACGAATGGATCTACAAGCTGAAGGACTGCGGCATTCCGCTGGTGTTTTTAGACCGGGAAATAACAGACGACAAAATTTCCTCTGTTCTTACTAGCAATTACCAAGATATGTGTATGCAGATAGAATATCTGATTCGAACCGGTCACAAGCGCATTGCTTTTATCAGAGGAAGCTACAACTATGATGATAAACAACGATACCGTGCCTATGTTGATACCATGAAAAAGCATGGTCTGCCGGTAGACAATACCATGACCGCATGGGGTGATTTTAATTATTTCACCATAAAACAGCAATTTTCCACGTATTATCCGAATTTTAGCAATATTCCGGACGCTATCTGCTGCAGCAATGATAATATGGCGGTCGCCTGTATTGAATTTTTTGAGCGGATCGGTCTTTCCATCCCCGAGGATATCAGTATTTGCGGATTTGATGACTTATATTATTCCAGCGTCTCAAAAATCCCGCTTACAACCGTGAAGAATCCGATTCGGGAAATTTCAAAAAAGGCCGTCGATGAGGCGGTTCGTCTGTTAGATGAAAAAGCACGCGGGAAATGCGAGTTTGTTTCCTCGAAGCTTATCATCAGAGATTCTACAACAGACAGAAACAAATAACCCTGCTGTTATAATAGGCAATTATAAAAGTCGAAAAAACAAATAATCAATAGAAATTTTAAGTATGTATCCCCCATTGCACAAAAAATTTCTATTGGCTCAAAAACAGATCGCAAATTGCTTTTTGAAAAATCGAGTGGAGAAAATCAATGAATAAACATCGAACAAAATCGGTTTGCAATGCGGCTTTTCGAACTTTTACAATTGACTACTGCTGTTATAAGATAAGGAGATAAAGTTATGACAGAAAAACAGAATACCGTTCCCTGCTTTACAATGGTAAAAGAACAAATCGCGCCGGTCAGAATACCGGACAGCTTTCGTATTGAAAATGCACAGGAAATTACGGTTCAAAAAGAGCCGTGCGTTTCGTTCGGCAATGAGCCCTGCACACGTTTCACCTGCAAAGGAGCATGGATTTTGCTTGATTTCGGCAAGGAACTTTGCGGCGGTCTGCGCCTGATTACGCGTGAAGCGACAGCCGGTACAGAAATTCGCATCACACTGGGGGAATCGCTCAGTGAAGCCTACTCTGCATTGGGAGAAAAAAATGCCACAAACGACCATTCTCCCCGTGATTTCACCGCCACTTTAACGGCGCTGTCAGACTTGACCTTCGGACAGTCCGGCTTTCGGTTTGCACGTGTGGAGCTGCTGACTGACAGTCCGATTTCCGTTCAGAGCCTATTTGCCGAAGGTCAGCTGCCCGCATTTCCGCGTGAGGCGATGATAAAAACCTCTGACCGCAGGCTGAACAAAATTTTAGAGACTGCCGCCTACACCTTAAAGCTGAACCTTCAAAACGGCTATATCTGGGATGGCATCAAGCGCGACCGATTGGTATGGTCCGGTGACCTGCATCAGGAGGTCATAACCTCGCTTTATTTGTTTGGCGACAATGTCAATATCACAAATTCTTTATCCTTTCTGCGCAGCTGCACGCCAAGCGACAAATGGATGAATCATATTCCTGCCTATTCTGCCTGGTGGGTAATCAACCTCTGCGATTACTGCTCATATACAAATAACCTAAAATATTTCGCGCAGAACCAAAGCTATGCCGAAGATATTCTTTACAGATTCAACAGCTGTATACGCAATGACGGTCGTATAGATTTCGGCGATCAGCCCACTGCCTATTTTTTGGACTGGCCAACATATGAAACACCGGATTCCGAAACCGGTACCGCTATGATTATACTGATTGCCTCCAAAAAATACCTGACCTTTACCGACTGCGCCGCCTGCCGAGAGATTATAAAAAAACTGGAGCATTATCTTAACGCCCCATGCCGTACAAAACAAACCCACGCTTTCCAAGTTTTAGCGGGAAATGCAA
This sequence comes from uncultured Eubacteriales bacterium, assembly GCA_949286815.1. GTDB lineage: Bacteria > Bacillota > Clostridia > Oscillospirales > CAG-272 > SVTX01. The sequence goes on from CASEEB010000258.1 coordinate 2,978, forward strand.
AGACAAATGACTGTGACATTCTGGAAGACGGCGGTGCGGCAGGTTTTTCTACCTTTATGGCATATTACATACTGAAAGCAGACGCTATATGCGGCGGAAACAATATGCTCCCCATCCTCAAGGAATATTTCGGCGCTATGCTTTCCCGCGGTGCAACCACCTTTTGGGAGGACTTTGATTTAAGCTGGCTCAACGGCAGCGGACGAATAGATGCGCTTCCAAAGCGCGGACAAAAAGACCTGCACGGCGATCACGGTGCTTTCTGTTATCAAGGATTTCGGCATTCCCTCTGCCACGGCTGGTCGTGTGGCGTAGTTTCCTTTGTCATTGAACACATTTTCGGCATTTATTTTGAAAACGGCACAAAAAAAATTATTGTACGCCCGCATAAAACCTGTCCGAATTTTAAGCTTAAAATACCGCTTCCCGACGGCTGGCTTCGGATTCATTATAAAGACGGCGTGCTTCAAGTAAAGGCGCCGGATTATGTTGAAATTTTGTATTGATTTTAAGAAGCTGTTTGTAAAATAAAAGATTTGATATTCGCTGCAAAATCAAACCGAAGAATTTTCTGCTTTGGCTAAGGAGAGAAAAGGTTGAAACATTGTAGTCTAAGTACCATTCCGAAAAAGGGCGCACAAACCCAAGCCCCCTAAAAGCGGGCAAAAATCGAATTTATGTTTAAAATCTAAACAGTAGGTGGAGCGGCCACCAGATAACCTTGTCTCTGGAGGATAAAAATAGCCTCGGCTACAGAAACCTCACGG
>CASEEB010000259.1 GCA_949286815.1 uncultured Eubacteriales bacterium
AAAAGGCTTCCGATATAATAAACAGGAGTTTTTACGATGAACGATAAAAAAAAGGAAAACATAAAAAAGGCAGTCGCTTTTTTCGCAGGACTGAGCCTTCTGGTCTACATAGGATACCAGATATATGCGATTTCCTATAATCCTTATGTTACGGAAATCGCCTATGTTTACAGTACCGGCAATATCATAGATGCTCAGGCTGTGGTTATTCGAGATGAGTCCTGCATAAGCAACAGCACGCCAGGTACCGTAGTACCCATAGCCTCCGACGGCAAGAGAGTGGCCAAGGATGACGATGTAGCTATTATCTTCGCAGACGAGGCGGGAGCCGAAAACTATAATCGAATCCTCAAAGTCCAGGAGGAGATAGAGTATTATCAGGTTTTGAGCAATAAATCCGACGTGGGGACCATCGACGCTGCGCTTCTTGATGAAGAGATAAAGAAGAACTTTGACCAGTGTCTTGACATTATAGATAAGGGCAATTTTGAGGACTTCGCGGAAAGCGCCAGGGAGGTTGCCTCGAGCATAACGAGCCGACAGATTGCCATAGGTGATACGATAGACTTTGACGCGAAATTGACCGAGCTGAGCAACGAGCTTGCCACGCTTAAAAGCGCGAAAAGCAATTACAATACCATTTCTGCTCCCGTTTCGGGATATTATATCAGCGTAACGGACGGATATGAAACTGTTGCGGATTATGACAGTGTTTCGTCCTTGAAGCCGTCGGATGTGGAAAAGATATTTGACGCAAAGGCTTCCGTTCCGGCCAATGCCATGGGAAAAATAGTCGGAAGGTTTGATTGGTATATTGTCTGCAATGTGCCTACCGACAGTACGCTGGATCTTGCTGTTGATGAAACAATAAAGGTAAAATTCCCGAATTCGTCAGTAGGAGAGGTTACGGCTGTTATTGACAGCATAAATAAGGGCGACGACGGAACAAGCACGGTTATATTGAGAGCAAATGAAATGAGCGAAGACATAACACATCTGCGGTTTGAGGAAGTTCAGATAGTAAAAAATGAATATACCGGATACAGGGTTTCAAATGATGCGATACGCGATGTGGACGGGAATATGGGAGTATACGTTTTAAGCGGAAACAGAATAAGCTTCAGAAAGATAAAGATACTTTACTCTACGGAAGAATACTCAATAGTTGAGAAAATTAGTCCGGAGGAAATGTCCGGATATTTGAAAATCTATGATGAAATAATTATAAAAGGGAAGGATTTGTATGACGGAAAAGTTATTGGATAAGGGCTTTGAGAGAGTTGAAGAAAATCTCAAGGCTGTCAGGGAAAATATTGCCGCAGCCGCTGTGAAAAGCGGCAGAAAACCTGAGGATATAAAGCTCATGGCGGTTACAAAAACCGTGGAGCCCGAGTATATTAATTTTGCCGTTTCCCGGGGAATAGACCTTATCGGAGAAAATAAGGTGCAGGAGTTTATGTCCAAGAAGGAATTTTTGAATCTTGAAAACTGCAAAGCACATCTTATAGGTCATCTTCAGACAAATAAGGTTAAGAAAATAGTCGGCGAGGTGGATATGATACAGTCTCTTGACAGCCTTCACCTTGCCCAGGAGATTTCCGATCGTTCGGCGGCGCTGGGAATAGTGACCGACGTACTGATAGAGGTGAATATCGGAGGTGAGGAGTGCAAAACCGGACTGGAACTTCCAAAGCTTGAGGAGCTTATTTACGCTGCCGCGCAGATGCCGGGCCTGAAAGTGAGAGGCCTTATGACTGTTCCGCCTTTTTCGGAGGACAGCGAGCAGACAAGGAGATTTTTTGCAAATATGTATAAACTGTTTATTGACATGAGAAGCAAAAAAATAGATAATATCAGTATGG
>CASEEB010000260.1 GCA_949286815.1 uncultured Eubacteriales bacterium
GTTTTCGGCAGCCCCGGCATAGTGACTATGGTACCGGTGTATACGACTATGAATTCGGCTCCCGCGGAAAGCTTTATCTCGCGTACCGTGATTGTGAAGCCGGAAGGACGTCCCAATTTTTTCGGGTCGTCCGAAAGAGAATACTGAGTTTTCGCGAAACATACGGGAAAAGAAGAGTATCTGTCGGAAAGCTTTAAAATTTCATCAAGCTGTCTTTGTGCCTTACTGTCAATAACGACTCCGTCGGCGCCGTAGATTTCTTTGGCGACGGCGTTTATTTTTTCGGTCACGGACATGCCGTCTTCGTATATAAATCTGAAACACGAGGGTTTCTCACAGGCATTGACAACGGCTTTCGCAAGCTCAATTCCTCCGTCGCCGCCTTTGGCAAACACTTCGGAAACCGCTACCTCGACGTCCTTTTCGGCGCAGAGCGCGCGGATATATTCAATTTCAGCTTCGGTATCGGTGTCAAAACGGTTGAGCGCCACTACTACGGGCAGACCGAATTTGTGAATACTGTCAATATGCGCTTCAAGGTTGACGGCTCCTTTTTTCAGGGCTTCGAGGTTTTCATGTTTGAGATTGTCTTTGCAAACTCCGCCGTTGTATTTGAGCGCCCTCACGGTGGCCACTATTACCACGGCGTTAGGCACAAGGTTTGCCTTGCGGCATTTTATGTCAAGGAATTTTTCCGCTCCCAGATCAGCGCCGAATCCCGCCTCCGTGACAGTGTAGTCCGCAAGCTTCAGCGCCAGCTTGGTGGCACGCACGCTGTTGCATCCGTGTGCTATGTTGGCAAATGGACCTCCGTGAATTATGACCGGGGTATTTTCTGTCGTCTGAACCAGATTGGGTTTTATGGCGTCCTTGAGAAGGACTGTCATCGAGCCGTCTGCGTGAAGATCGCGGCAGTATACCGGCGAACCGTCATACCTGTATGCCACAAGAATATTTCCGAGTCTGCGCTTTAAATCTTCAAGGTCGGAAGCAAGGCACAATACCGCCATTACTTCGCTTGCGACCGTTATGCAGAAATGGTCTTCTCTCGGAATACCGTCGGTTTTTCCTCCGAGACCCACGATTATATTTCTCAGAGCACGGTCGTTTGTATCGGTGGCTCTCGGAAAAAGAATACGCCGCGGGTCTATATTCAGCTCGTTGCCTTGCTGTATATGATTGTCTATTATGGCGCAGAGCAGGTTGTTTGCGGCGGTAATTGCGTGAAAATCCCCTGTAAAGTGAAGATTTATGTCTTCCATCGGAAGCACCTGAGAGTAGCCGCCGCCCGCGGCTCCGCCCTTTATACCGAAAACAGGTCCCAAAGAGGGCTCGCGCAGAGCTATTACCGCGTTTTTTCCGATTTTTTTCATCGCCATTCCGAGTCCTATTGAGGTCGTGGTCTTTCCTTCGCCCGCCGGAGTGGGATTTATCGCGGTCACAAGAATAAGCTTGCCGTCTTTTTTTTCGGATACGCGGCTGAATAGCTCGTCCGAGAGCTTGGCTTTGTATTTTCCGTAATATTCAAGCTCGTCTTCGTTTATTCCCAATTGCGCGGCTACATCTTTGATGTGCAGCATTTTTGATTGCTGTGCGATTTCAATATCTGTTTTCAATTTGTACGGAAGTCCTTTCTTTTAGCTTGGCTTTTTATGCCGATATGCAGAATGCGGTGTTTTTTACCGTATACATTATAACACAAAGTGAACCGAATGTAAATATCCGTGATGCATAATTTTTATGCGTAAAACTATTTTGAGCAATGTAAATCCGTAATTATACGATTATACATATGCGGACATTGATTTTACCGCCGTGACAAAACGCGGTTCCGCCTTGAGTGGCGCCCAGATTCGGTTCGAGAAATTTCCCCGCATGAGCTTGGAACAAAGAGTGATGCCCTCGGCTTCGTTTCCGGTATTTTTGTTGTATTCCACTTTGTTGAGCAGAACAGAGGAGTATACGGCGTGATCGGGGCGTTTGTCGTAAGCTATGGCATGTTCCGCCATTTTTTCGACACAGTCGAGAGCCTCGTCTTTCTGTTCTTCCAGAAGATACAGCATTGCAAGCTGACGGTATGAATTCGCGAGCCTGTCGTGATAATAAAGGTAATCTCCGTCGAAGATAAGCCTGAAAAGCTCTATGCCTTTTTTCATTATTTCAATTTTTTGGGCTATGCTGTAATTGTCTTCGGATATGTCCGGAACGCACGCGATATTGTACATGTGCCACCACATGTTGTCAGCAAATTCCAAAATATTTTTCTGTGCCTGGGTAAACGCGATGTTGCCGGTAAGTACGGTCGCCTTGACTATTTCCTTGCTGTAGCTCATGCTGTGCAGGCGCTCGGCGATGTCGAGAGCCAGACCGTCGTTGGAAAGCTGATGTGAATATATATCGCAAAGAGTCTTTTTGGTTTCGTCCCTCAGCCTGTCGTCGGTACAGTCGTCAAGGATGTGATTGCACAGGGAAACCGCTTCCAGAATGTCGCTTTTTTTAGGCCTGCCCTTTGCGTTTATCGCGGAGAGAGTTTTGGCGAGCTCAAGCTGAATGTGAAAAGAGGAGGGGATTTCGGCATATGCTTCCCGCAGAAGTGAGAGCGCGTCGGAGAGCTTGTCGCTTTCAACCAGATAGTTTGCGTTGTCAAGGTAGTCTTTTACCTTGGCTTCTTTCTGAGCGCTGTCGTAGCACAGCAGCTCGTCCATCCCGACTCCGAAATAATCCGCGATAAGGGGAAGGGTCTCTATATCCGGATAACATATTTCGGATTCCCAGCGGGAAACCGCTTGCGGGGTAACGCCGAGGTGTTCGGCGAGTTTCTCCTGGGTTATATCATTCTTTTTTCTGAGCAAACGTATTTTAACACCGATTTTAATTTCCGTCATACTGGAAATCCTTTCTGAAAACCGCAAATTCGACATTATAACATTATATATTATATATCATTTGCGCGATAAAGTCAATATTTAATTTGGGAATTTTTATTTCTGCCGGCAATAAGGCGGTCTTTGAGACAATTTATTTTAAAATAAAAAAGTAAATTTTACGAAAACCACTTTACTTTAGCGTAATAAAGTGATAAAATATAAATGTACGAGTAATTGTATGATTGTACGACGCATAAAAGCCGTAATAAGGAACTCCCGAATCACGAAAGGAATTTCTGCCAGAATGAAAAACAACGTTAACGATGAAAATTTTGATTTTTTGTTTAAGTGTATTTTATCACTTCAGACTGTGGAAGACTGCCGCAATTTTTTTGAAGACCTTTGCACCATATCGGAACTTCAGGAGATGTCGAGAAGAATGAAAGCGGCAAAAATGCTCAACAGCGGATATGTTTACTCCGAGATTGCCGTGCAGACCGGTCTGAGCACCGCGACGATAAGCCGTGTCAACCGTTGCCTTAAATACGGCAGCGACGGTTATATCAAGGCTCTGGAAAATGTCAAAAAAGAAGAAAAAAGGAACAAGTAGGATGTCGGATATTTATAAATCGATTTTCGGCATATACGACAGCGTAAACGGCGAGATAAATTATGGGGTATGGGCGGACTTTGTCGAAAAATGCTTTGACAGATTCATGGAAAGCAGACCCTCTCTCGTGCTCGACCTTGCCTGTGGCACGGGAAAAATGACACTTGAGCTGGCAAAGAGAGGATACGACATGATAGGAGTGGACATAAGCGAGGATATGCTGTCTGTCGCGTATGACAATATGTGCTCATCGGAGAAAAGAAATAAAATTTTGTATTTATGCCAGGACATGCGCGCCTTTGAGCTTTACGGAACCGTGGGCGCCGTGACTTGTTGTCTTGACGGTATTAATTATCTTTTGGACCGTAAAGAACTTGAAAAGTGTTTTTTGTGCGTTCATAATTATCTTGACCCCGGAGGACTGTTTCTTTTTGACGTCAACACTCCGTACAAGTTTGAAAATGTATACGCTGACAACGCGTATGTGCTTGAGAGTGAGGACAATAAAGGGCTTATGTCTTTCTGCGGATGGCAGAACGAGTACGATAAAGAAACCCGTGTATGTAATTTTTATCTGACGGTTTTTACCGAAAAAAAAGACGGCTTGTATACCCGCAAGGACGAGGTACAGTCCGAGAGATGCTATGACAAAAAAGAAATCGGAAATTTGCTTTCCGAATGCGGGTTTGAATGCTTAGGATTTTTCGGGGACTTTGATTTT
>CASEEB010000261.1 GCA_949286815.1 uncultured Eubacteriales bacterium
GGTGTGTGTGCAGTCTACTATCGGATTCGGAAATTATGAGCGTCTCGAATCCGAAATAAAGCGTGTGTTCGCAACACTCAAGCACAAGCGCTGGGCTTGCTGCACCACTCACTTTGTTCAGGATTCCTGCTCTATGGAAGAGCTTACGTTCGCGTTTGATCTTATCAGAAAACTTGCGGACGAAGAATAAATACATAGCAAAATCACGCAAGACCGTTTGTTCCGGTTTTGCGCGATTTTGCCTTTTTGGGGAACAACCGTGCCGAAGCGAAATTTTCGCGATTTGGCACGGTTTTCCTATATTGTATAAATCCATTTATTAATTTTTTATAAAAATCGCTTTAAAATACACTCATTTTGCGAATACTTGACATTCAGTTAATAATTATAATATATAATTAACTTAATCAAAAACCTTTGAATTTTTTATACTAATACGGAGGAATCTTCTCATGTTCAACATAATGGTAGTTGAAGATGATACCAACACAAGAAAACTCATGTGTACCGTACTTGAGCAATACGGCTACACCGCCATACCTTCCACCGACGGGGAGGATGCTCTCGATGTTCTCGACAAAAAACATATAGACCTTATAATTCTTGACGTTATGATGCCGAGAATGGACGGATTTCAGTTCACCGAAACCCTGCGTCAGTCAGGCTGCAATATTCCGATACTAATGGTTACCGCCAAGCAGTCGCCGGTGGACAAGCGCAAAGGCTTCATTATAGGTACGGACGACTATATGACAAAGCCGGTCGACGAAGAGGAAATGGTACTCAGAGTGGGAGCGCTTCTGCGCCGTTCAAGAATCGTCAGCGAAAGAAAACTTACAATAGGTTCGACTTCCCTGCTCTACGACTCGTTTACCGTAAATACTCCGGAGGGCACCTGCGAACTGCCTCAGAAAGAATTTCTGTTGCTTTTCAAGCTGCTGTCATATCCGAACAAAATATTTACCCGCCGTCAGCTTATGGATGAGATCTGGGACATGGACAGCGAAAGCGACGAACGCACGGTTGACGTACACATAAGCCGCCTGCGAGACAGATACAGGCAGAACCCCGACTTCCAGATCATAACCGTCAGGGGTCTTGGTTACAAGGCGGTATATCTGAAATGAAGTCCGAAAAAGATCATGCGGAAAAATCCGCCTCAAAAACCTGCGGCAGTTCAAAAATCAAAGCCAAAGCGGGAATCATAAAAAAGCACCGGACCGTAAGATTCTGGTTTATCGGTGTTGTTTTCGCGCTTTTTCTGGTAACTGCGCTGATTACCGCTTTTGTATTCCTCTTATTCCGCCAAATCAGAATATTTGACCATATTCTTTTCAACTCGGCACTGCTTACCATCGCCATGGCTATGGCATGTGTAATTATCGGTACGGCGCTCTCTGTCGTGACCTCAAACCACATTCTGGTTAAAATAAAAACCATAAGCGACGGCATGAAAGAAATATCAAAGGGAAATTTCAAAACGAGAGTCCCCGAAACCGACCGCGAGGACACGCCCTCGGAATTCGGAGAACTTGAACGCTCCTTTAACCAGATGGCGGCAGACCTTGACGGAATCGAAATGTTCAGAAATGATTTTATAAATAATTTTTCCCATGAATTCAAAACGCCGATAGTGTCAATCCGAGGATTCGCCCGTCAGCTGCAAAGCGGGAATCTTTCTCCCGAAACACAGAAGGAATACATTGACATAATCGCGTCCGAATCCGAAAGACTGTCCAATATGTCGTCCAACATTCTGCTGCTTACTAAACTTGAAAATCAGCAGATAGTTTCCGAAAAAACCGATTTTTATCTGGACGAGCAGATAAGAAAATGCATTTTGCTGCTTGAAAAGGAGTGGAGCCGTAAAAATATTGAACTTGACCTTGACAATTTAAATGAAATAAAGTATAATTTTAATGAGGAAATGCTTTCACAAATGTGGATCAATCTCATTTCCAACGCCATAAAATTCACTCCCGAAAACGGCAAAATTACTTTTTCGCTTGAGGAAAACGAAAATGAGGTGATTTTTGCAATTAAGGATAACGGCATCGGTATGGATGAAGAGGTGAAATCCCGCATTTTTGAAAAATTTTATCAGGGCGACAAATCACACAACGGCTCCGGAAACGGAATAGGACTCAATATTGTAGCCAGAATTGTCGCGCTCGCCAAGGGCGATATACAAGTTGAAAGCGAACCGGGAAACGGAAGCTGCTTTACCGTTACCCTGCCGCGCTGACATTATATTGTCCCCTGCATAAGGTCAATAAAAATACTTGCTTAAAGACCGACGGTCAGTTAAATTTTGCGGTATATATGTCGCATATTTAATTTAGCTTGTAAAGAAAGGTATGTGTTCCCAATTGATATCAAGGAAAAAACGCTGCAAATCAGAGGACCCGGCAGATAAAACCACTGACGTCCAAACCACTTCCCCCTCAACCAAGGGTAAAGGACGTATAGCCGTTATTCTTACAGTCGTTTCAATTGTTTTTACAGCCGCGACAATTATAGGTATAATTCTCATGAGAGAATTTTTTTCCGACGCGGAAAAAATACACCAGATTATAGGAGACCATTACGTTCTCGGTGCGTTTATAATGATTTCCGTATCCGCCGTTCAGGTGATTGTGGCTTTTATTCCGGGAGAGCTTGTCGAAATAGCCTCGGGATACATTTTCGGTACAATTCCCGGGACACTTCTTGTCTTGGTCGGGGTTACGATAGGAAGCGTATGCGCCATGCTGCTGTCGAGAAAATTCGGAATAAAGTTGGTCAGGACTTTTTATCCGAACGAGGATATCAACAGCCTGCCGATATTGAGAAACAAAAAAGAGAGAAATATACTGACTTTTATAATCTTTCTGATTCCCGGCACGCCAAAGGACATGCTGACATACGTGATCGGACTTACTGACATGAAAATCTGGCAATATCTGCTGCTCACCACTTTTGCGAGAATACCGTCAATCATATCCTCCGCGGCGGGAGGAAACGCGGTCGGCGAGGCAAAATTTGCTTCCTCGGTTTTCATTTTCTCTATGATCGCCATATGCAGCATTATAGGCGTTATAATTTACAAGAAGATAAAAGCAAAGAAAAATTAAAACCCGCAAGTTCAAAAACCTTTTTTCAATTTAACAGAATTAAGGGCTGAGTCAAAAGCTTTTCAGAAAGCGAATGGCACAGCCCTTTTTTCTTTTGCGGGCTATGTTTATAACTCAAGCCCATTCTATATTATTTACTTTACAAGTCGCGCAAATCTATCAACCGTAGACAGGCTCAAAATCCGACGCGGGGTGCTTGCACAGCGGGCAGATAAAATCCTCCGGAAGCTGCTCTCCCTCATACTCGTAGCCGCATATCTTACATCTCCAGCCCACTATTTTCTTTTCGGCTCCGCTGTCTGTCCCTGACTGCTCAGTCTTCTTTTCAGGCTTCGGTTTAATATTTGCGAAATAATAGCTGTATGTCACGGACGGGTCGGAGTTAATCACCTTTGCCTCGGTAACGTCGGCGACAAACAACGTATGCGTCCCGTAATCCTTGCTGTCGATGATCTTAGCAGAAATAAAAGCGTTTGAATATTCGGTCAGATACAAAAGACCGTTTTCGCTTTTCGCGGTCTTGTCAAAACCCTCAAGCTTATCGGTATCTCTGCCGCTGGCAAACCCGAATCTTTTGAATATATCAAACGGAACTTTTTCACTCAACACCGAAATATTGAATACACCCGTATTCATCAAAACAGTGTTTGAGTAATTTGATTTGTTCACGCAAATGCTGATCCGTTTCGGATTATCGGTTACCTGTAAAACCGTATTTATTATGCAGGCATTGTCTTTTTCGGAGTTCTTTGTAAACAGCGCGTACAGACCGTACGAAACCGT
>CASEEB010000262.1 GCA_949286815.1 uncultured Eubacteriales bacterium
GCACACCGACGCAAACGCCAGAAAAATCACGTCCTTGACATCACCGTCTCTAACCGTAAACACCGATATCAAGGCAAACAGGGCAACCGCTGCAAAACACAATACATTTACTATGTTTAATATCCTGCCCGCTTCCTTTACACGTTTTGTGTCGGAATTTTTGGCGCAAAGCGATCCGTTCTTAAAAAAGCCGTAAGCATAGGCATGAGTACCTGTCCCCACGGCTATCGCCCTGCCCTTGCCTCCTGTCACAAACGACCCGGACAATACCGCGTTTTTGGCATCCGTAACCGGAAAATCCCCGCTGCAGACCGCGTCGCTGTTCTTTTTTGTCCTGCGCTTTACGATTTTACCGTCCTCTGTCTTTATGTACTCTTCTACCTCAAGCGAATCCGAATAAATAAGCCGGCAGTCGCACGGAATGAAATCTCCCTTTTCAAATTCGACAATATCTCTCGCAACCACATTCCGGCAATCGGTCAGATATATATTTCCCTCTCTTAAAACCCTCACGGTCGGATTTGAATAAAGAGACATAGTCTCTGTAATCCGCTGCGCCCTGAGATACAGCACTCCCGACACCACGCACCCGGAAAGCAGCAAAGCAAGGGAAATTATCCCCGCGATTCTTTCTCCGAGCAATATAAGTACAACAGACGACACGGCAAGCAGCAGCGCGGCAGGCGCCCGCAGTATCTGAAAGAAGCACTTAAAGGCGGAGCGTTTTTCCCTGATGAAAAACGACCCGTATCTTTCCGGATTGCCTCTTTCTTCACTTGCAAGCCTGAGTCTGGCCGCCTTGCGGGAAAGCCCGTTTTCGGTATCCGTATTAAGTTTTTGCCGGACTGTTTTAATGTCATCAATATGCCACTTTGGATTCATACGGACTCCTAACAATTCTCCGCCGTCCCATTACAAGGACAGACCTTTATATACGGGAATTTATAATACACAAATCTTTTACATACAGACCACGCAGAGCTCGCCGTCCTTAACAAACAGCTTCGCCTTGGTGAAACTGTGCCTGTAGTCCGCGATAATCAGCTCCGCGAGCTTATCCTCGACATTTTTCTGTATATAACGCCGCATGTTTCTCGCTCCGTATTTTTCGGAATACGAATTATTCGCGACAAGCTCCGCCGCCTCGTCCGTGAAGCTGAAATCTATATCCTTATCTTCCAGAGCGGTCCTGAGTTCTCCGAGCATTATCGACGCTATCTTAGCGAAGTCGTTTTTGTCAAGGCTGCGGAAGGTAATAATCTCATCAACCCTGTTGATGAATTCGGGGCGCAGAAACGACGACAGCGCCTTTTCTGTCCTTTCGCTGTTACTCATATCCGCGTTCTGAGAAAATCCCACTACCGCCGCGCCGCTTTCGGAGCCCGCGTTTGTGGTCATTACAATTACCGTATTCTCAAAATTGACCGTCTTGCCGTGCGCGTCGGTAATTCTTCCGTCATCAAGTATCTGAAGCAGTATATTCAACACATCCGGGTGAGCCTTTTCTATCTCGTCAAACAGCACCACCGAATAAGGTCTGCGGCGTATTTTTTCGGTAAGCTGACCCGCGTCGTCATAACCCACATATCCGGGAGGCGAACCTATAATCTTTGAAACCGAGTGTTTTTCCATAAACTCCGACATGTCAAGTCTTATAAGCGTTTCGGGCAGATCAAACAGGTCTGCCGCAAGCGTCTTGACAAGCTCGGTCTTCCCCACCCCGGTAGGTCCCGCGAAAATGAACGAAACCGGTTTCTTTTTATATGATATGCCCGCGCGGTTTCTCTTCACCGCCCTTGCCACGGCGTCGACCGCCTCGTCCTGACCTATTACATGGGTTTTCAGTCTCTGCGCAAGCTTGTCTATGCGCTCATACTCGTTTTCGGTAATGGAGGACGCCGGTATTCCCGTCCACAGTTCGACAACATCGGCAAGATTTTCCGCGGTAAGCTCCACTTTCTCGCATTCGCCCTCAATCTCGGACAGTCGGGCTGAAAGCTTGATCTCCTCGGACTGTATGTTGGCAATCTCCTCGTATTTTTTCTGATCCTCTTTGTCGTCCGTCCCTATGCTTGCCTCAAGCTCTTCCCTGTCCGACTTGAGAGCCAGAAGCTTATCGTGTATCTCAAGAGACTCATTGAGCTCCGATGAGGACAGCGACAGCTTTGACGCCGCCTCGTCCAGAAGGTCTATTGCCTTGTCGGGGAGATACCTGTCGGTTATATATCTCTCTGACAGTGAGACAGCGGTCTTGAGAATATTTTCCGGTATCCTGATCCGGTGAAATTCCTCATAATAGTGACTTATGCCCCTGAGCATCTCCACCGCCTCGGAAACCGACGGCTCATTTACCGTAACCGGCTGAAATCTCCGCTCCAGCGCGGAGTCTTTTTCTATATATTTGCGGTATTCGGTAAGCGTCGTCGCGCCGATTATGCGTATTTCACCCCTTGAAAGCGCGGGCTTCAATATATTCGCCGCGTTCACGCTTCCCTCCGCGTCACCGGTACCTACTATGTTGTGAACCTCGTCGATTACAAGTATGGCGTTTCCGCAATCCCTGACCTCCGCAAGAAGTCCGAGTATACGCGACTCAAACTGACCGCGGAACTGAGTTCCCGCCACAAGCGCGGTAAGGTCTACAAGATATATTTCCTTATCCCTGAGCTTATAAGGCACTCTGCCCTCGGCTATTCTTATGGCAAGACCCTCGGCTATCGCGGTCTTTCCGACGCCCGGTTCGCCGATAAGACAGGGATTGTTCTTCTGTCTGCGGCAAAGAACCTGTATAACTCTGTCTGTTTCGCGTTCTCTGCCCACTATCCTGTCCAGCTTTCCGTCCCTCGCGTACTGCGTAAGATTCCGGCAATATGTCGTCAGATATTTGTATTCTTTCTTCTGTTTTCCGCCTTTATCTTTCTGCCGTCTGTTTCTGTCGTTTCTCTCGGTGGGTATAATCCCGCCCTTACCTATGTTCGAGCCGCCGTCGGGGCTGTCGGGATTTTCCTTCGGAAACAATCCGCTGTCTTTGAAAAGCTTCGGAAGGTCTATGGCGGGCGCGCCGCCGTCCTCTGTATCCTCTTCGTCTTTATCATATCCGTCACCGATAACCCCGGCTATCTCGTCTTCCATATCCTCAAGCTGGTCGGCGGTAATCCCCATTTTATTGTATATATCGCCAAGCATATTGTCCACCGGCAGCCCCATTTCCCTGGCGCATTTTACGCAAAGCCCGTTTGACACCTTTTCCCCGTTTTCGAGTTTCGTCACAAAAACGACCGCCACGCGTTTATGACATTTGGAACACATAATCATAACAATACCTCACACGCGGCTGCATACGGGCTTTGCCGCATACAACCTTTATTTTAAAACAAGATTTTTTATAAAATCGAATACCTTTAAATCGTAAATAAATTTCAGAACATAAGAGTCGTTGTATATACTCATATAA
>CASEEB010000263.1 GCA_949286815.1 uncultured Eubacteriales bacterium
AAAGCCAACGTGCCCCGGCGTCTGTAGGATACCCCATATCTCCGCTTGTTTCCACACTCCCTACCAACTCACCGTCAATATACAATTTGAAACTTTCCGTATCATAAGTCGAAACAATATGGTAATAATTTCCCGTTTCAACGGCGTATTCTATGGTTTTATACGCTCCGCCGCAATGAAGATACGCTGTTATCTTACCGTTTTCCGCTTCAAAGCCGAAACCTCCGGAATGCATATTCCCGAATATATTTTGCAGATCTCCGCTCACAGAATTAAACTTCACATAAACCTCAGCACTAAATCCGTCTCCCAACTCGTCATAATGGTCTTTAATACCCGGTATTTTCAAACATCCGTCCCTCTCAAAACATACCGCGTATTCCCCGCCGTTTTTGACGGTTCGCGGACTTCCAAGTACTGTTATCTCAAATCGATTTTCCGATATATCCGCAAATTGTCCGTCTTCATTCACAAAAAGCTCGAATAAATCCGCTTTGCCGACATCCTCCGGCTCAAGAGCTTTTCCGGTGGTTAATGTCGCCGATATCTGCTCGGACTCAAGCCCGAACAGGTTTTTCGCGGTTACATATACTTTATATTCGGTTTCCGGAGAAAGACCGGACAGAGATGTTGATATTTGTACGGGCACTGTTTTATTCATATACCCAGAAAACTCGGTTTTGCTCTGCACCTCATTGCCGGAGCTGTCAATAACTGTTATTGTATACTCTGTAATAGGGTTTTCATTCACAACGGAATTAAAGCTTATTTGAATTCTGTTTGCTTCTGTTTCATCAACATTAATTTTTAAGGAAGAAATATCAGGTCTTTGCGCGGCATCAAAGGAATCGGCAAGAGGATGTACAAACGCGTGTATGAAAAGCCCGTTATGGTCGGAAATATATTCTCCGTCAGGCTTGTCGTCAACCACCTTATATTCCTTGACCGTCATCATATCCTTGGTAATAAAGCAAAAATCAATAGGCTTTTGTTTAGTCACGTCGTAGCTTCCGTAGCTCGGATAGGTTCCGAGATCCATGCTCTTTTCCGCGACAAATTTTGAGTCGGCGATTTTCTCACTGTTAAGCATCAGTTTGTAAGTGTCACTGCCCTCATCGGTGTTATAGTCGCCGGTGGCAAATACCGGAAGTCCCATTTTTTCAAATCTGAGTATCTGATCTCTTATAAGTGATATCTGATAATCGGTAGCATTCACATCCATCCAGTCAAGATGAGAATTCATATGCACGTACTTAAATCCGGTTTCCTTGTTTTCAAGAATTGCCCAGGTACATGTTCTGTTGCAATCTACGGTGCTACCGTAAATCGAGGGGATATCAGGAGTAAAAGAAAGCCAAAATGTACCGCTGTCAACAAGATTATACTTCTCACTGTTGTAAAAAATATAGGTTGCAAACGCGCTTGACGACTGTTTGGAGCCGTCCGCCGCCACACCGACTCTTTCGTATGCAGGAGAAAGAAGTCTTGGCAGCAATGAATTCCATGTGCCACGGCATTCCTGAACTCCTATCGAATCGGGAGCATATGACTCCAATACGGAAACCAGATTTCTTGCCCTCTTTGAAATGGTCGCCTCGTTTGCGTCAAGATTCATACTCATGACCCTGACATCCTGACCCGGAAGCTCGCCGTGAGTATTTGTACTGCCGGGGTTTTCGTTTGAATCTGATGACGGGCTTTCCGTATTTTCATATGTACTTTCATTTTCAGACAGACTTTCCTTTGAAGAACCGGTTTCACTCCCGCTTCCGTTATTGCAGGATACAAGCATCATAGACAATCCCAAAAACAATGCGAAAAGACTTTTTTTCATCTCTGCCCTCCTGTTTATACTGCATTAATAGTAAACTAAATTTATACATACACATAGAAACAATGCATTTTTGTTCCGTTTATATTTACCGTTTGATTTATGGAAAATGATTATTTGTATTTTCGGGCTTGAGTATTGAACATTTCCGCATACTTTCCGTTTTGTTTCATCAGTTCATCATGTGTGCCCTTTTCAATGATTTTTCCCGTATCAAACATGTATATTTTATCAGCCGTTTTTGTCGTTGACAATCTGTGTGATATAATAATGATTGTATTGCCGTTTGAATTGTTCAAAACCGCTCTGTTTAACTCGTCTTCGGCTTCCGGGTCAAGAGCGCTTGAGGGTTCATCCATAATAATGATATCTCCATGTTTGGCAAACATACGGGCAATCGCTATTTTCTGCGCCTCCCCACCCGAAAATTCAATTCCGTCCGACTCAAATTCGCGATAAACCGGAGTGTCGATTCCTTTCGGAAGACTTTTCAGGCGTTCGGAAAACGACGCGAGTTCAAGCGAATTTATTACATTGCTCTTCATCGAATCGTTATACTTATCCCCTGTCACATTTTCAGCCAGTGTAACGGCAAACAATTTATAATCCTGAAAAACCGTACCGAATTTATCACGATATGAAACAATATTGTAATTGCTTACAGGTTTTTCGTTATACAATATCCGACCGCATGTCGGGTCGTAAAAACGCAGAAGCAGTTTCACAAGCGTTGATTTGCCCGCCCCGTTATATCCTACAAGTGCTATTCGTTCTCCTTTTTTTATCTCCATATTTATATTATCCAAAACTTTTTTGCCGTTGTCATATTCAAAACTCACATTTTGCAATGTCAATGACTCAAACGGTTCGGCATTTAAGTCTCCGCTTATAATTTTGCTCTTGTAATTCAGGAAAGCCATATATTTTTCAATGCTTTCGGAATATTCACGGAAATCGGTAAAATAATATATAAAATCGGAAAGACAATATTTTAAATTCAAAACCGCGCCCATTGCTCCGGCAAACGCGCCTATGAGAATAGAATTTGAAAGCAAACCATAAATCATGATAATCAAACATCCGAAATATGCGATTTGATCAAAAATATTGTTGAAAATCCCCCAGCAAATAAACTTTTTCGAACCGTATCTTTGTTTTATGTTTATTATCTCACTGTTGGCGTCATCATATGTCTTATACAAGCAGATATCTATGTCGCTGATACGCAATTCCTTGGCGTGATCCGACAGGAAAAAAGCACGGTTAATATATTCTCTTTTTCTTTCCAACGGATTGATTTGTTCTCTTTCTTCAACATAAATCTTTTTTGAATACAACTGAATAAATACTGTCGCGACAGCGTTTATACACAAAATAAATGCAACAAATACGTTGACAGAAAAAATAACCGAAAATGTCACGCCGGAAGAGATTATAAGAGCCGCAATTTTTCCAAAACTGTTTACAATTTCGACTGCTCTGATGTCTGCCTCGGTCATCGCCCATACATAATCATTATAAAAATCCGGATTATCATAACATGAAATATCCAGTGAAAGTGCTTTTTCAAACAGCTCCTTATGCATTCCGTATTGCATCTTATTTATCAATAAAGGTTCTATACTGTTTGCAATCAAAGCACGTAAGGCAAACCATATCAAATATATCACACCGGTTGTCAAAACTATAAATAATATATACCGGATATTTTTTGATTCGTCAATAGCATTTAAAAGAACAACGGTAAATACAGTCCAATATGAATTTATAAGTCCTTCAAGGATAACAGTGAAACCTTTGACAATAATATATAACGGTGAATACTTCCACAGTTGCTTCAACATAAATATATTATTTTTAAAAAGGCGAATATTCTTTTTGTCATTACGTTTCATTTAATCATTTCCTTCTTGAGCATATCCTGCCGACTGGGTATAAAACATTTTTGCGTATACGCCGTTTTTTGCAAGCAATTCCTTATGGCTTCCCTGTTCAATAATTTCTCCGGCGTCAATTAAATAAATGCGGTCGGCAAGCGTAACCGACGACATACGGTGCGAGATAAAAATTATTGTCCTTTTGTCGCCTGCTCTCAACATATTATTAAACATATTATATTCGGCAATAGGGTCTAAAGCGCCGGTCGGTTCGTCCAAAATGATAAAAGGTTTTTCGGATTCAATAAAAACACGGGCAAGATTTATCTTTTGACTTTCCCCTCCGGATAATACAACTCCGTTTTCATCAAATTCCCGGGTCATAACAGTGTCAAGCCCTCTGTAAAAGGATTTAACTTTATCATATGCTCCGCTCTTTTTCAAACCTTCCCACAATTTATCGTAATCTTCTTTCTCACACGGTCTCAATAAAATATTTTCCGCAACGGACAGAGAAAATGCCTGTGAATCCTGAAAAACAACACTATAAAGAGATTGATAAGATTTCAACGAATATTGATTTATATTTACTCCATTCAGCAAAATATCACCTGAATCCGGTTCATATAGATTCAGTAATAACTTTATAAGGGTGCTTTTTCCCGAGCCGTTTCGTCCGACAATCGCAATTTTTTCACCCGGTTCAATATGTATGCTGATATTGCGCAATACCGGCTTATTATTTTGCGGGTACTTGAACGATAGATTTTCAATTTTGATTGAACCTCCATGCGCAATGATTCCGTTTTCCCTTTTATCAATTTGTGGCTTACTGTCCATAAAGCAGCGATAATCTTCTATATAAAGTGCGTTTTCATAAAACGACACTATGTTTGACAACATATCGGATATATTCTGATTTACCGTGCCAATTGAATTAATAATCACAACACAGTCCGCAATCACCATGGTTTTTTTATATATCGTACAATATACGGAATAAAACATTGCTCCCAATACTCCGAAATTGCTCATGGAACTCGCCAAGAATTCCAAAACCGCAATTTTAGTTCCGTATTTTTTCAAGTTGATTATGTATTCATTAAAATCTAATTTATGTTTTTCAAACATTAACCTCCATATGTTATATAATCTCAATTCCTTGGCATAATCTTTCAGATAAAAAGTTCTTTCCACATACTTTTTTTCTCTGTTTATATGCCGCATTTCACTATCACTGCTATACCTGAGTTTTTTCTGTTTATATAACAGAAAAAACTGTATAAGCGGAATAACACACCAAAAAACCAAATACGGATCTATTGCCAAAATAAGAATAATATTGGCAACAAGCTCGGTTAAACAACACAAGACCGACTCAACTGTACTCAGCACATTCATTGTGCGGGAATACGCTTCATCCATGGCTTTAACATATCTGTCATAAAATTCCGGATCGTCATAACTTTCAAGATCAATCTCGACACTTTTTTTAAATATCGACATCTGAACCGAGGATAATATTTTCTGGTCTAAACATGGCAGTTTTCTTTTATAAAACCATAATTCCTCAAACAATGTGGTCAAAAATTGCACTAAAATAATAATAACCAGAAACACAAAAAAATCCGACACATCAATTTCGCCCTCTACGGCTAATACTGCCTGTCGCAACAGAAAAGTTCCGGACAAAAAGCCGACCAAAGTTCTGATGACAGAAAATAATAAAAACAACGGTATGTATGACGGTTGTATCCTGTGTATTATCTTTAACGCAAATATATTGTTTGACAGTATTTTTTTGAACCCGATTTTCATTTCTTTATTCTTCATATATCTATATAATTATTTACAAACAAATTAATATTTCAGTTATAAAAATATTATAACAAATTCTACCATAAAATGTTTGATTTGTCAATATAAATTTTTTATATGTATTTTTATAAATAAAAAACAAAGCCTTTTCATCTGCTGAAACAGGCTTTGTGAATTGATAGCATGGCGTTCCCGAGGTGATTCGAACACCCGACCTACCGCTTAGGAG
>CASEEB010000264.1 GCA_949286815.1 uncultured Eubacteriales bacterium
CCCCATCATCATCAGCACGGGGTTGCAGGACTGTTGTATACCCTGCGCGAATGTCAGGCTTCCGTGTCCCTGAACTTTATGGCAGTGTATCCTCTGCCCGCTTACCACATAATAACCGGGGCAGTTGAAGTGCTCGTTTTCCTTGACAAGATTTTCATCATAAGCCATAGCGGCAGTTATTATTTTAAAGGTCGAGCCGGGCATATACACCTCGGTAACCGCCTTGTTGGACCAGGTCTCAAGCAAAAGCGACTGCTCAAGCGTAGTATATTCTTCGCTCCCCTCCGCGTATCCGCTCGCGGACAATTCACTCTTGCAGTCCTCGTTAAGTTCCCACGGGTCGTTCAGATCAAAATCCGGATACACCGCCATGGCGAGTATCGCTCCCGTATTGACATCCATAACAATGCCGGTCGCTCGGTTCTGTCCTCCGGACTCAATATACGCGGTTTTGAGCTGTTCCTCAAGTTCCGCCTGTATAAAAACATCTATGGTCGTGGTTATATTGTATCCGTCAACCGCCGGTATGTAGCTTTCATACTCATACGGCATTTCATTCCCGAACGAGTCCCTTGCCGTTACATACTTCCCGTCCTCGCCCTTCATATAATCGTTATACTGATATTCAAGCCCGTAAAGTCCTGTTCCGTCGCTGCCGCAAAATCCGAGAACATGCGAGGCAAGATTGTCATAAGGATAGTAGCGTTTGCTTGTCGCCTGCAAATATACAAGTCCCTTGTCATCAAGCCCGGATTCTTCAAGAAACCGGCGTACAAGGTCGGCGTTCTCCTCGGACACATGTCTCTTAAGAGTTCTGTCACGATAACGGGTATACGACGCCTGTTTGATTATATCGTCATACGTCAGCTCAAGCTCTTCTATTGAAGAAATTCCGCTCGCTATAATCTGAGCATAATCCACCCCGTCGCTTTTACTCAGTCTGCTTATCGAAGCCGGATCTATCAAAAGTCGGTATGTCGTTATGTTTGTGGCGAGCAACACCCCGTTGGTGTCATATATCTCTCCTCTGTCCGCGCTGACTTTGCTCTCCTGTGATATCTGATCTATGACCTTTTGCTCATATTCGTCAAATTTAAGTGTCTGAATAAGAAAAATACGGATAATAAGCAGTAAAAACACCGCAGTCATAACAGCGCAGATTATTACCGCTCTTTTTAAAACCTTTGTGCTCGGCGTTCCGCCCTCCATATTATATGCCTGTGCCTTTCCTTATTTTCGGGACATATTGTACCGTGATATAAATTTTATAATTTTCGACTTTATTGCCTTTATTCCGGTTTTGTCTTCACAAAATATAACCGCAAACTCAAATGCGCCATATTCTGTATTAAGTTTAAAGACAACACAAAATCCGAATAAAGCTTTTCAATAAGGGACTAAGCCCCGTCATTTAATTTTTTCATTGGGAGATTGTATCTCCCCGCTGAAAACATCAAGTAGCGCCCGCCTTCTTTTGAGGCGGTGACATCTTAATTTAATTATATTGTATTATATGTTTGTCCTTCGGCAAAGTATTACCGGCAGAATAACTATTTTGCGCTTTTGTCTTATTTTATAAAAAATGATTCTTTAACACTATGGATTTATCAGATAACTAAAGCGACGACCTGAACATGTCGGCATCCTAAAACGATGTCCGTGCAGTGTTACAGCCGCCGCTGTCATTACTCTTTCTTTAAACCTATCGCTCTTAATATTGAAGACAGTGTGGATTCTTTTTTCGGTTTTGAATAGGTCTGTATTTGTTCGGGCAAATCCATTTCAATATATTTGGAATTGACATACTCTCTGCTGACCATTCCGTAGCTGCCTGTCGCAATTTCCTTTATCATCAGCATGTCGTTTTTTATTTCAAGGTCATTATTCAATTCGTCGCGAATCTCCTCAAGACTTGATATTTCATTTTCAAGTTCCGAGACTCTGCTCTGGGCGCGGCTTACCATAACTGAGCTGCAGACTATCATCAACAGAGACAATGTTACAACTGAAAACGATGAAATTATGCCTTTCGGAATACGGCGCTTTTTTCCTTCGACGCGGTTCTCGGCTTTGTCGGCGGGAAACCATTCCCAACCGAATTTTTTAAGCCCCTCTGCGTTTAACTCCGCGCGTAATTTTTTCAGTTTTTCCGACAGCTCCTGCTTTACGGCAAGCCACATCACTTTTTTTGGCGGTATACCTTCAATCTCCGCTTTTTCTCTTGCCGCTTTCTCTTCCGCGTCCCTGTACTCGGAAACAGGCCGGGTATAATATTTCGGCAATTTATAATTTCTCAGGTCACGGTAATACGCGGCAAAGTCGTCACTGCTCATATATGACTTTCCGTCAAATCTTCCCGTTCTGTATTTCTTGTCATACGGCGACACTTTTCCGAACTCTATTTCATATGCCCGCGGCGCCAGTCTTCTTATACTTTCTTCTTTTTCGGCCTGCCTTTTAGCGTCGGCATTGACCTTGGTGGAAATACCCCTGTTTCTGAAGCGCTCACACAGCATGTCTATGTACACTGAGCTCATATCCGAACCGGATACATACTTTTCGCCGCCGTCAATCACTCTTACGCCTTCCGCGCTCAACTCTTCATCCTTTTGCAGGATTTTCTTCATTAATCAAGCAGCCTCCTTTCATAAAATTTTTTCCGCAACTCTCAGCTTTGCGCTTCGCGAACGCGGATTTTCGCCGATTTCAATATCTGACGGCAGTATCGGTTTTTTAGTCACGATCTTTATCTGCGGAACTTTTCCGCATATACATACCGGCAATGTCTTCGGACAGGTGCAGCCCTCGGCCAATTTCACAAAGCTTTGTTTGACTATTCTGTCCTCAAGGGAATGAAACGTAATTACCGCAATTCTGCCTTCGTTTTTCAAAAGCCTTACCGCTGCGTTTATTGCCGGTTCAATCGCGTCAAGTTCACCGTTAACCTCTATCCGTATTGCCTGAAATGTCTTTTTTGCCGGGTGATGGTTTCCTTTTTTCGCCGAGGACGGCAGCGAACCTTTTATAACATCCACAAGTTCCGCCGTTGTCTCAATAGGCTTTCTCTGACGCGTTCTGACAATTGCCGCCGCGACAGACGGCGCAAATCTCTCTTCGCCGTATTCGTAAATTATCCGTTTCAGCTCCTCTTGTGAATATGTATTTACTACCTTATAAGCATCGAGCTCGCTCTGCCTGTCCATTCTCATATCGAGGCGCGCGTCACTGTTGTGAGAAAAGCCTCTGTCAGGGTTGTCAAGCTGATAAGAGGACACGCCGAGGTCCATAAGAATACCGTCGATTTTTTCTATTCCAAGCTTCTCACAGATTTCCGCCACCATGGAAAAATTGCTTTTGACAAATGTAATTCTGTCGGAAAATCCGGATAATCTTGTTTTAGCCGCTTCAAGCGCGTCGCTGTCCCGGTCTATGGCTATAAGCCTTCCCTTCTCGCCGAGTCTTCTTACAATCTCAAGAGAGTGTCCTCCGCCGCCGACAGTCGCATCCACGTATATTCCCGACGGATTTATCCTCAGATTTTCTATACATTCGTCAAGCAAAACCGAACGGTGAGAAAAACTTATATTTTTATTTTCCAAAATCGATCTCACCTCTCACAGTCCGAATCTTTCAAGTTCGTCACAAATCTCCACGCTGTCCTCATTCTCTATTTCCTTATCGTAAAGTTCGGCTGACCAAATTTCCGCGTAGGTGCTGCATCCCACTACCACAGCCTCGTTTTTTATACAGGCGTAATTCAAAAGACTTTCCGGCAAAAGTATCCGCCCCTGCGCGTCGGGAGAGAGCTGAGATGCATTTCTGTGCAGATATCTGAGCGCTTTTTCCGCGACCTTGCGCTCTTGATTTCTGATTGGGGCTATATATTCTTCCCATCCCGAAAGAGAATAAACCTTAAGCCTCGGTCCCCTTATGTCTCTGGCGACTATAAAACACGGTCCGAGCTCGTCTCTCAGCTTTGCCGGGACAAATATTCTTTTTTTTGAATCTACACTGTGCCTGAATTCCCCGGTAAGCATCTTAATTTCCTTTCAAAGGATATAAATTGGCGCCGTTAATCTCTTTTGCCGAACAGACCTGCACATGCATCTTGGCGGCCGCAAGTCTTCAACCATGGTTTTATGCTACATTTCGCGCCACTATTCACCACTTGCATGTAAATATTATAATATATAATTTCAGATTAATCAAGACTTTTTTCAATGGGAAAGAAAAAAATCGTTCAGTTTTTCCTGTATTTTTTTATTTTTTTGTTTCTGCATCTTTTAAATGCGGTTTATTTTTTCCTGTTTTGAGGTATTACTTGAAATTAATGTTAATTATTTTATTTTATTCCATTTAG